>JAKJFB010000015.1:7331-22622 GCA_022705125.1 Pseudomonadota bacterium | reverse complement strand
CCACTACGCCTACCTGAAGATCAGCGAGGGCTGCAACCACCGCTGCACGTTCTGCATCATTCCGTCGATGCGCGGCGATCTGGTCAGCCGCCCGGTCGGCGACGTGCTGCTGGAGGCCGAGAACCTCGTGCGCGCCGGCGTGCGCGAGCTGCTGGTGATCTCGCAGGACACCAGCGCCTACGGCGTCGATCTGCGCTATCGCACCGGCTTCTGGCAGGGCCGCCCGCTCAAGACGCAGATGCAGGCGCTGTGCAGCGCGCTCGGCGAGCTCGGCGTCTGGGTGCGGCTGCACTACGTCTACCCCTACCCGCACGTCGACAACATCATCCCGCTGATGGCCGAGGGCAAGATCCTGCCCTACCTCGACATCCCGTTCCAGCACGCCAGCCCGCGCATCCTCAAGCTGATGAAGCGCCCCGGCAACGCCGAGGGCGTGCTGGAGCGCATCCACGCCTGGCGCGAGACCTGCCCCGACCTCACGCTGCGCAGCACCTTCATCGTCGGCTTCCCCGGCGAGACCGAGGCCGAATTCGAGGAACTGCTGGACTTCCTCGACGAGGCCGAACTCGACCGCGTGGGCTGCTTCAAGTACTCCCCGGTCGATGGCGCGCCCGCCAACGCGCTGCCCGATCCGGTGCCCGAGGAGGTCAAGGAAGAGCGCTGGCAGCGGCTGATGGAGCTGCAGGCCGAGATCAGCGCCGAGCGCCTGCAGCAGCGCATCGGCCGCGAGATCGACGTGATCATCGATCGCGTCGAGGGCGACAGCGCCATCGCGCGCTCCAGCGCCGATGCGCCCGAGATCGACGGCGTGGTGCACATCGAGAATGTCGAGGGACTGGTCTCGGGCGAGATCATCCGCGTGCGCGTCGAGGGCGCCGACGACTACGACCTCTGGGCCGTGCCCGTCGAGGCATGAACCTGCTGCTGCTGGCGGCGGCGGAGATCGCCGCCCCGGGCCTGGCCGAGGTCGCGCTGTCGCGCTACCCCGCCCGCGCCGGCTGGTGGCCGCCGCAGCCCGGGCGCCGGCTGCTGGTGGGACTGCGCGACGGACTGCTCGGCGAGGGCGTGGTCGAGCACCTCGGCCAACGCCACGCGCGCATCCGCTTCACGCTCGATCGCGCGCCCCCGCCCGCACTGCCGCTCACGCTGCTGCTCGCGCTGCCGCGCCCGAAGATGCTGCGCCGCGTGCTGCGCAGCGCGGCCGAGATCGGCATCAAGCACATCTGGCTGATCAACAGCAGCCGCGTCGAGAAGAGCTACTGGCAGAGCCCGCTGCTCGCACCATCGATGCTCGACGCCTATCTCGCCGCCGGCCTGGAGCAGGCCGGCGACACCGTGCTGCCGCGGGTGGAACTGCGCCAGCGCCTGCGGCCTTTCGTGGAGGACGAGTTGCCGGCGATCGCGCCGGGCAGCCTGCGCCTGGTCGCGCACCCCGCGGCCGGCGCGCCGCTCGGCCCGGCCGGCGCCGGCCACGTGACGCTGGCGATGGGCCCCGAGGGCGGCTTCACGGATTTCGAGATCGCGCTGCTCGGCGCCGCCGGTTTCGCCCCCTGCACGCTGGGGCCGCGCGTGCTGCGCGTCGAGACGGCGCTGCCGGTGCTCGCCGCCAACCTCTTCCCCGCCGGGTTCAGTAATGCAGCAGCGGATGACGCAACGTGTCGTCCGCCAGCAACTGCGCACCCGTGAATTCCTGGCGCAGGTCCTCGGGCGTGAGCAGGCTCAGCAGCAGCCGCGGCTCGCCCACGTAGGGCGTGGCGCCCACGGTGTTCACCGTGTACAGGTAACTGCGCACGTCGCCGTCGGGCATCGCCAGGCGCAACCTGAAGCTGTTCTGGAACGCGATTTCCGCGCCGCGGCGCGCCCACTGCTCCGGGATCGCGGGATAGGCCAGCAATTGTCCGAGCAGCCGCGCGGCATCCGCGTCGCCGCTCAGCAACACCTCCTGCTGCAGCGTCATCAGCAGCCGGCAGGCGACGTCCTCCCAGTCGACCAGGCGCGCGCGCAGGCCGTTCTCGGCGAAGAACATGTGGTAGCTGTTGATCGGCGGCGCGAGGAACTCGGGCGCGAGCAGCGCGCGCAGCATCGCCAGCCAGCCGCGGTTGACGAGGTGCAGGTTGCCGTACTTGTCCTGCACCGTCGCGGCCCACGGATCGAGGGCGCGCATGTTCAGCTCCAGCGATTTGTGCAGCCAGCGCATCTCGGGCGCCTGCATGTCGACGCCCGGCGGATCGGGCGCGAAACCGGCGGCGACCAGCAGTGTGTTGAGATCCTGCGGCGCGAGGCGGAACACGCCCGCCAGCGCGAGCACCATGCTGCGCCCCGGCTGCGAGCGGCCGGTCTCGAGGAAACTGACGTGGCGCGCGGACACGCCGGTCTCCAGCGCCAGCTCTTCCTGGCTGAGACCGAAGGTGGCGCGCCAGAAGCGCAGCAGCCGCCCGAAGGGGCCGGGCTGGTGAAGGGAGTTGCTCGGGTATTCGCTCACAGTGCCGGTCCGTGTTTCGCCCGATACTACCCGCGGGGTAATGAGCTGTACACAACGCCACGGGGCTCGATCCGCCTTGGTGCAATAGTGCAACCGTCAGTGGCGGGCGCGCGGCACGCAGGTCTACACTTTCCCGCAGGCAAAAGTGTGACACTCCAATGACAACAACCGCTTCGCCCCGCCCCACTCCGCCCCGGCTGGCCTATGCGCTGACCGAGCCCGGCCGCTTCGTCATCGAGATCAACCGGCTGCTGCTGGCGCACCCGTTCCTGCGCCGCGCGCGCGGCGGCGACGGGCACCCGGTGATGGTGCTGCCCGGCTTCCTCGGCGCCGACGGCTCCACCGCGGCGCTGCGCTACTACATCGCCAACTGGGGCTACGACACCCACGGCTGGGCCATGGGACGCAACATGGGCCTGCGCGCGGAGGACCCCGAATTCGAGAACCGCCTGGCCGAACGGCTCGGCACGCTGGTGCGCAAGAGCGGACGCAAGGTGAGCCTGGTCGGCTGGAGCCTGGGAGGCGTGCTCGCGCGCGAGCTCGCACGCGCCTGCCCCGACCACGTGCG
The DNA here is from genome assembly GCA_022705125.1 of Pseudomonadota bacterium. Next base: position 19,572 of record JAKJFB010000015.1, on the reverse strand, counting down.
CCAGGTGATCACGCTCGGCAGCCCGATCGGCGGCGATCCCAAGGCCACCACGATCTGGCGCGTCTACGAGCTCGCCACCGAGACCGAGCTGCACAGCGAGGAACTGCGCCAGCGCGTCGCGCAGATCGTGCAACCGGTGCCGGGCGTGCCCTGCACCGCGATCTACAGCCGCAGCGACGGCATCGTCTCGCACCGGATCGCGCGCGAGCGCGAGACGCCGCTGACCGACAACATCCGCGTCGTCGCGAGCCACGTCGGCCTCGGTTTCAGCGCCACGGTGCTGCACGCCATCGCCGACCGCCTGGCGCAGGACGAGAACGACTGGCGACCCTTTCGCAGGACCTGCTGGCGGCGTATCTTCTACGCCTGAACGCGCCGGCCTTCCGCCGCGCCCGCGACGGAAGCACAGGATGAAGCGCGAGGGCAACGCCCGCCAGGTACTCAGCGTCAGCGACCTCAACCGCCACAGCCGCGAGCTGCTCGAAGCCGCGTTCCCCTCGGTGTGGGTCGAGGGCGAGATCTCCAACTTCTCGGCACCGGGCTCGGGCCACTGGTACTTCACGCTGAAAGACAGCGATGCACAGGTGCGCTGCGCGATGTTCCGCAACCGCAATCTGCGCGCACGCCTGCGCCCCGCGCACGGCGACCGCGTGCTGGTGCGCGGCAGCGTCAGCCTGTACGCGGCGCGCGGCGACTACCAGCTGATCGTCGAGGAGCTCGAGGCCGCCGGTGCCGGCGCGCTGCAGCGCGCGCTGGAGCTGCTGCGCCAGCGCCTCGCCGCCGAGGGCCTGTTCGCCCCCGAGCGCAAGCGCGCGCTGCCGCCGTTCCCCGCGCATCTGGGCGTGATCACCTCCGCCACCGGCGCGGCGCTGCACGACATTCTCACCGTGCTCAGGCGGCGCTACCCGCCGCTGCGCGTCAGCGTGTTCCCGGTCCCGGTGCAGGGCGAGGGCGCCGGCACGCAGATCGCCGCCGCGATCGCCAGCGCAAACCGTGTCGCCCCGGCGCTGGACCCGCCGCTCGACGTGCTGCTGGTCGGGCGTGGCGGCGGCTCGCTGGAGGACCTGTGGGCCTTCAACGAGGAGATCGTCGCGCGCGCTATCCACGCCAGCGCGCTGCCCGTGGTGTCGGCCGTGGGCCACGAGACCGACTTCACCATCGCCGACCTCGTGGCCGATGTGCGCGCGCCAACGCCCTCGGCCGCGGCCGAGCTGCTGACGCCGGACCGTGACGCCCTGCTGCGCTCGCTCGCCGCCTCGCGCACCCGCCTCGCGCAGTTGCTCGCGCGCGAGCTCTCGGCGCGCCGGCAGCGGCTGCAATGGCTGGCGCGCCGGCTGCGTCATCCGGGCGCGCGCCTGCGCGAACAGGCGCAACGCCTCGACGACCTCGAGCTGCGCCTGCGCGCGGGCATGCGTCATCGTCTGCAACTGGCCGAATCGCGCCTCGCGCACGCGCGCACCGGCCTGGCCGCGCACTCCCCCGCGCGTCGCCTCGAGGAGCAGCGGCGCGTGATCGCCCAACTCGACAAGCGCCTCGCCACCGCGATGCGCCAGGCTCACGCGGCGCGCGAGAAGCGCCTCGCCGCGCTCGCCCACCTGCTCGATTCCGTGAGCCCGCTGTCCACGCTGGCGCGCGGCTACGCGATCGTGCGCGACGCCGAGGGCCGCGCGCTGCGCGCGGCGACCGACACCACCCCCGGCGCCCGGGTGCAGGCGCGACTGGGCAGCGGCAGTCTCGATTGCACGGTAGAGGCTGTGCTTCCGTAACAACTGAACCTGATTCAATGCATGCTGCCAATCGACGGCGTCCGAGCCCCTGCCGGCACTGCGGACACGCCGTGAACACATCCCTGTGGGCTCTCTGGGACGAGCGCCCTCCATGGCGCTCGCCCTTCGGGCGCCTGCGCTTCGCTACGGCGTCCAAATCGGCAGTCCTGCCGATTTGTCGCCATCCATGGCGACAGAAGGTCCGCATTGCCGGCAGGAGCTCGGACGCCTCACGCCGGTGGAACCCAAAGGTCAGCTGAATTGGCTGAATCTCGCCAAGTGGCAGCGCAGCCAGCGACGCGCCAAATCAGTCATTCGCATACCAGAACCGCCGGTGGTCGATGCGCCAGCGCTCGGGCGGGGCGATCACGCCGTGCGCATCGACCTGCAAGCGCACCGCGCCGAGGCGCGCGGTCTCGAGGATCTGCGCGCCCGAGGCGCGATAACGCGCGAGCACGTCCGGATGCGGATGACCGAAGCGGTTGCGATGGCCGGCCGATACCAGCGCGTAGCGCGGCTGCACGGCCGCGACGAAGGCGGCGGTGGAGGAACTGCGGCTGCCGTGATGGGGCACCAGCAACATATCGGCGCGCAATTGTTCGCGCGCCGATGCGAGCAGCACCGCCTCGGCCTCGGCCTCGATATCGCCGGCGAGCAGGATCACGCGTCCGGCCGCCGCGATGCGCAGCACGCAGGAACGGTTGTTGTCCGAGCCCGGCAATCCCGCGCGCGGATGCAGCACCGCGAATGCCACGCCGTCCCACTCCCAGCGCATGCCGCGCTCGCAGGATCGCGCTGCGAGGCCCTCGATGCCCTCGGCGCCGAGCGCGTCGTTTACCGGCAGCGCCGCGAACAGCCCCGCCGCCCCGCCCGAGTGGTCGTTGTCGGCATGGCTGATCACCAGGCGATCGAGCCGGCGCACACCGCTGCGCGCCAGCGCCGGCGCCACGATCGCCCCGCCGGCCTCGAAGCGCTCGCTGAAGCGCGGCCCGGCGTCGTAGACCAGGCTGTGACGGGCGGTGCGCACGACCACGGCGCTGCCCTGGCCCGCGTCCAGCATCAGCAGTTCCAGCAGCGGCGGCGGCTCGCGCGCGGGCAGCAGCAGTGGCAGCAGCAGTGCCACGCCCGCGGCGCGCGCGGGGAATCCGCGCGGCAGCAGCAGCCACACCGTGCCGAGCAGCGCGAACGCGATGCGCCAGGCATCCGGCGCCGGCGCCAGCGCGGGCAGCTCCGGGCTGATCGCGGCGGCGCGTTGCAGCAGCCGCGTCAGCAGCTCCAGGCCGAGCAGCGCGAGCTTCAGCAGCGGCCAGGCGAAGGCATCGCCCAGGGCCAGCAGCAGGCAGCCGGCCAGTGCCGCCGGCACGACCACCAGGTCCGCGAGCGGAATCGCGAGGGCGTTGACCAGCGGTGCCAGCGGCGCCTGCGCCTGCCCGGCGAGCAGCAGCGGACACCACAGCGCCACGCCCACCACCAGCTGCGGCAGCCACAGCAGTTGCGCGCGCGAAGGCCGCTCCAGCCGCCCGGCAAAGGCCAGCAGCAGCGCACCCACGGTGATGAAGCTCAGCCAGAATCCGGTCTGCATCGCGGCCAGCGGCTGCGCCACCAGCACGGCGAGCAGCGCCAGCGCATAGGCGAGCCAGGGCTGCAGGTGCCGCTCGCGCAGGCCGAACAGGAACAGCACGCCGACCATCAGCAGCGCGCGCTGCACCGACACGCCCATGCCGGCGAGCGCGCCGTAGGCGAGCGTGGCCGGCGCCGCCGCGAGCATGCCCCAGCTGCGCGCCGGCAGCACCAGCAGCGCCCGCGGCCATGCCCGCGCCGCGAACCCGGCGAACGCCATCACCAGCATGGCCACCAGGGTGATGTGCATGCCGCTGATCACCATCAGGTGCGTGGTGCCGGTGCGCGCGAACAGCGCCCAGTCGGCGGGGGTGAAACGCGAGGCATCCCCCAGGGTGACCGCGAGCAGCTTGCCCAGCTGCGGCTCGTGCGCGAGCAGGCCCTCGAGGCGGGCGCGCAAGCGGTAGCGCCAGCGGTCCAGCGGCACCCGGCACAGGGCATCGTCCAGACGCACCGCGGGCGTCTTGTTCACCGCGTAGCCCGTGGCATCGATACCCTGCCCCAGCAGCCAGGCCTGGTAATCGTAACCGCCGGGATTGACGAAGCCGCGCGGCGCGCGCAGGCGCAGCGTCATGGCCCAGGCCTCGCCGGGCGCGAATGCCGCCGGACCGTACCAGCCGAGCTCGACCCGCCGTCCCTGCCAGCGGGCGAGCGGGCCCGAGGCCCCAGGCAGCGGATCGAGCACGCGCGCGCGCAGCCGCCAGGTTTCCCCGCGCTCGTCGTGACGCAGGAGCGGCAGGCCCTCGACACAGAGCCGTACCGGCAGATCGCGCCCCTCGAGTTGCGCCGGCAGCACGCGCGCCAGCAGTTCATGGCCGCGCAGGCAACCCCAGGCGAGGCCCAGCACGAGGCAGGCGGCCAGCCGCGGCAGCGGCCGGCACCAGCATGCCAGCACGAGCGCGAGCAGCACCGCGCCGCCGACCGGCAGCAGGCCGGGCAGGACGGGAAGGCGGGTGACGATGACGATGCCGGCCGCGCCGGCGAGCATCCCTGCGATCATGCGAGCCTCTCCAATCCTTTGGACGAGACGCCCGGGGCACGCATGGCGCGGCGCCGGCCGTGAGCGCATTGAGGCGCAGCGCCGCAACAATTGCAATCTTGTAAGGGCAGGCTCTGCGGCCTATGCTTCGGCGCCGGCTCGCCCCGCGCACCGCCGCCCCGTCAACGCCCGAAGAGCCCGCCCGGAAGCCATCGATGCCGCGCAGAACCATCCGGCGCCTGCTGCCCAAGCCGCACGCCATCCGCGATCACAAGTCGCTGCGCCTGGTGCGCGAGCGCCTGCACGACCCGAACCTGTGGCACCTGAACCGGCACTCGGTCTCGGTCGCGGCATTCGTCGGCATATTCGTGGCGTTCATACCGGTGCCGATGCAGATGCTGATCGCTGCCGCGGGCGCGATCTGGCTGCGCTGCAACATCACGCTGGCCGTGGCGCTGGTGTGGCTGACGAACCCGCTGACGATGCCGCCGATCTTCTACGCGACCTATCGCCTCGGCGCCTGGCTGATGGACATCCCCGCCAGCGCCGCCCCGTTCGAGCTGAGCGTGGAATGGATCGAGCAGAGCCTGAGCGACATCTGGCCCCCGCTGCTGCTCGGCAGCCTGCTGTGCGGCGTGGTGCTGGGCACGCTGGCCTGGCTGGCCATGCGCGTGCTGTGGCGCGTCGGTGTGCAACTGAAGTGGCGCTCACGCCTGCGCGAGCGCCGCAACCGGCCACCGCGCGAACCGCCCGCGCCATAGCGCAAAGCCACGATGCCGCGCCGCACGCTCCGGCGATTCCTGCCGCAGCCGCACTTCGTCCGCGAGCACAAGTCGCTGCGCCTGCTCGCGCTGGTGCTGCACGATCCGAACCTGTTTCACCTGAACCGCCGCTCGGTCTCGCTGGCGGCGTTCGTGAGCGTCTTCGTGGGGCTGCAGCCGGTGCCGATGCACATGCTGGTCGCGGCCGTGGCGGCGGTGTGGCTACGCTGCAACATCACGCTGGCGGTGATCGGCGTGTGGGTGTCGAACCCGCTGACGCTGCCCGCCATCGTCTACGCCGAATACGCGCTCGGCGCCCGCCTGATGGGCATCCCGGCCGGCAGCGGCGGCTTCGAGATGAGCGTCGCGTGGCTCGAGCACAGCCTGCACGACATCTGGGAACCGCTGTTCCTCGGCAGCATCCTGGGCGGACTGGTGCTGGGCACGCTTGCCTGGGCTGCCACGCGGGTGCTGTGGCGCCTGGCGGTGCAGTTGAAGTGGCGCGCGCGGCGGCGCGAACGCGCACGGCGCCCGCCTCATTCGTAGCGCAGCACCTCGGCGGGCTGCATGCGCGCCGCGCGCCAGGAGGGATAGAGCGTGGCCACGAAGCTCATCGCGAGCGCCACGGCGCAGACCTCGAGCACGTCGCGCCACGCGAGATCCGAGGGCAGGTAGCTCACAGGGTAGACCTCGGCCTTCAGGAACTGCACACCCAGCAGGCGTTCCAGCAGCGCGACCGCGTCGGTGATGCCCAGCGACAGCAGGCTGCCGATCACGCCGCCGGCAAGGGCACCCGCCAGCCCGATCAGCGTGCCCTGGACCACGAACACGCCCATGATCGCCGCCGGGCTCGCGCCCAGCGTGCGCAGGATCGCGATGTCGCCCTCCTTGTCCTTCACGATCAGGAACAGCGTGGACACCACGTTGAACACGGCGACCGCGATGATCAGGAACAGCAGGATGCCGACCATGTTGCGCGAGAGCTGGATCGCCTCGTAGAGATTGCCGTGGGTGCGCGTCCAGTCGAGGCCGTAGATCCCGATGCCCAGCCCCTGGATCACCTCGCGCTGCACGCGCGGCGCGGTGAACAGGTCACGCACCTGGAAGCGCACGCCCTGCACCACGCCGGGCTGGCCGCGCAGCCGCGTGGCGGCATCCAGGCCGATCAGTGCCAGCGTGTTGTCGACCTCGGTGCCGGTGTTGAAGATGCCCGCGAGCCGCATGCGCTGCGCGCGCGGCACCACCTGGCCCTCGGCGTTCACCTCGGGAACCAGCACCAGCAGGCTGGCGCCGGGGGCGACACCGAGGCGCTGCGCGAGCGCGCGGCTGAGCAGCACGCTGTCGGGCTCGGCCAGCGCGTCGAGGCTGCCCGATTCGAGGTAACGGTCGATCGCGGAGATGCGCCGCTCGGCCGCGGCATCGGCGCCGTGCAGCAGCGCCGGCACCACCTTGCCGCGATACATCAGCAGGCCCTGCAGGTCGACGTAGGGCGCGGCGGCCACGACCTCGGGATGCGCCTCGACCGCGGCCGCGAGCGGCTGCCAGTCCGCGACCGGCTCGATCGGCTGCAGCGAGACGTGCGGCACCAGCGACAGGATGCGTTCGCGCAGCTCGCGATCGAAACCGTTCATCACCGACAGCACCACGATCAGCAGCGCCACGCCGAGCACCAGGCCCAGCATCGAGACCCGCGAGATGAACGCCACCAGCGCGCCGCGGTGCGAACTGCCCGCGTAGCGGAAACCGACCCGCAGCGGAAAGCGCCAGGCGTGGCCCATTCAGGGTCCCTCGTGCAGGCGCCCGCGCGCCAGCGTGAGGATGCGGTCCATGCGCGCGGCGAGCTGCGGATCGTGCGTCACGATCACGAAGCTGGTGCCGAGATCGCGGTTCAGCGCGTCCATCAGGAGGTGGATCTCCGCGGCCGTGCCCTGGTCGAGGTTGCCGGTCGGCTCGTCCATCAGCACGCAGCGCGGCTCGGTCACCAGCGCGCGCGCGATCGCGACACGCTGGCGCTCGCCGCCGGAGAGCTCGCCCGGCTTGTGCTCGAGGCGCTCGCCCAGGCCGACGCGCGTCAGCAGCGCGCGCGCGCTGGCGGCGGCCGCGGCCGGCGCGTCGCCGCGTATCAGCAGCGGCATAGCGACGTTCTCCAGCGCGTCGAATTCCCCGAGCAGGTGATGGAACTGGTAGACGAAGCCGAGCGCGCGATTGCGCAGCAGGCCGCGCTCGCGCTCGCTGAGCGCGCTGATCACGCGCCCCTGCACCCGCACCTCGCCGCTGCTGGGCAGGTCCAGCCCGCCCAGCATGTTCAGCAGCGTGCTCTTGCCCGAGCCCGACTGCCCCACGATCGCGACGCGCTCGCCGCGCGCCACATTGAGCTCCACGCCGTCGAGCACCACCAGTTCGCGCGGCCCCTCGCGGTAGCACTTGCGCAGCGCGCGGCACTCGAGCACCGGTACGCCCGGCACGGCATCATTCATAGCGCAAAGCCTCCGCGGGACCGATACGCGAGGCGCGCAGCGCCGGATAGAGCGTCGCCAGCACCGCGAGCGCGAGCCCGCAGCCGGCGATCAGCACGATATCGGCGAGCCGCACCTGCGACGGGATGTAGCTGATGAAGTAGACGTTGGGGTTGAACAGCCGCAAGCCCAGCGCCTGCTCGATCCAGCCCGCGACGCTGCCGATGTGCCAGGCCAGCGGAATGCCCGCGACGAGGCCCATGGCGAGCCCGGCCAGCCCGATCAGCGAGCCCTGCACCGTGAAGATCGCCATCACCTGGCGCGGCGAGGCGCCCATGGTGCGCAGCACCGCGATCGCGCCGCGCTTCTCGGCGACGACCATCGTGAGTATCGAGACGATGTTGAAGGCCGCGACCGCGACGATCACCAGCAGCAGCAGCGTGACCATGCGCTTCTCCATGCGGATCGCGCTGAACAGGCTGCCCTGCGAGACGCTCCAGTCCTCGGCCACCAGCCCCGCGGCGAGCAGCGGCGCGATGCGCTCGCGCACCACGGGCGCGAGATCGGGGTCCGCGAGCGCGAGCCGCACGCCCTGCACGCCGCCGCCGGTGCGGTAGAGCCGCGCGGCATCGTCGAGGTGGATCAGCGCGGTCGTCGCATCGACCTGCGCGCCGACCGCGAAGATGCCCACGACCCGGAAACGGCGCATGCGCGGATACGCGCCCGCCGGCGTCACGCTGAGCTCGGGCAGCATCAGCGTGACGTGGTCGCCCGGCTGCACGCCGAGCGAGCGCGCCAGCAGGTTGCCGATCACGACGCCGAAGGCACCGGGGCGCAGCTGCGCGAGATCGCCCTGCACCATGTAGCGCCCGATCGGCGAGACGCGCGCGTCGCGCTCGGGCCGGATGCCGGTCAGCTCGACGCCGCGCACCACGCCGGGCGTGCTCAGCATCGCGGTGCCGCCGATGAAGGGCGCTGCCCCGACCACGGCAGGATCCTGCTCGAGCGCGGTGGCGAGCGGCTCCCAGTCCTGCAGCGGATGCGCCGCATGCACCAGCACGTGCGGCACCATCGAGAGGATGCGCGTGCGCAGCTCGCGGTCGAAACCGTTCATCACCGACAGCACCACGAGCAGCGCCATCACGCCGAGCGCGAGCCCCAGCAGCGCGACCGCCGACACCACCGAGATGAAGCGCGTGCGCCGCCGCGCACGCACGTAGCGCAGGCCGATGAACAGGGGGAAGGGTCGAAACATCGCGGCATTTAAGCACAAATGCGCGAGGCGGCACACGGCGTGCCCGGCGTGCAAATTGCGCCGCTTTGTGGTGGACGGTACGGCGCTTATACTCACCCGGAAACCATCCCGGGGATTCGCGGAGACCGCTGTCATGCACGAGCGCAGCGCCAACCAGCGTGATTTCTACCGCGTCGACTGCCACGTGATCATCAGTCATTGCGCGGTGGGCGACCACGTGCCCGCCGGCCGCCAGCCGGACAGCTACTTTCCCGACGGCGAGCACTTCAACCTGATGCGCGAGCTGCGTCGCATGGACCACGACGCCAGCCACCTGCTGCACGCGCTCGGCGAGAAGGACCGCAATCTCGGCGCCTACCTCGTGCACCTGAACCGCAAGATCGACACGCTGACACGCCACCTCGCGGCACTGACGCCCGAGATGAGCCGCGGCAGCGAGCAGGTCGTCTCACTGAGCGAGGGCGGCGTGTCGTTCCATGCCCCGCAGCCGCCGGCACCGGGCAGCGTGCTCGCGCTGCGCATGACGCTGCTGCCGGCCTGGGTCGGCATCGCGGTGTACGGGATCGTGGTGGCCGCGGGTGCGGGCGAGCGCAACGTCGCGGTGAACTTCGAGCAGTTGCAGGATGCCGACCGCCAGATCATCGCGCGCCACGTGATGCAGGTGCAGATGGCCGAGCAGCGCCGCGCCCGCGAAGGCGCCTGAGCGGCGCGCAACACGCACAGGAGATTCGCATGAACGCTATCGCCCGAACGCTCGCCGCCGTTGCCTTCGGCCTGGCGGCAGCCGCCGCCGTGACCGACGAGCTGAAGATTCCCGTCGGCTCGCAGGCGATCGCCCACGCGGGTCCGCTGCCGCCGCACGGCATGCTGATGCCGCGCGTGCGCGCCGGCTGGGGCGAACCCGCGCTGGTGCACGACGCGGTGGGGCAACCGCCGATCACGCGCTGGGACTATGCGGACTTCTCCGTGTATTTCGAGCACGACCACGTCGTGCACGCGGTGGCGCACCACCGCCGTGGCGACGCCCCCGTTTCCGACGATCAACCAACGGACGACTGATATGCTGCTGATACTCCACCCCGATATCGACGAATCCGCCGAGGACTACCGCAAGACCTGCGACTTCCTGCGCGCGCTGCCGCGCATCGAGATGCGCACGCACGTGGTGCAGGGCCAGCAGCAGCGCCTCACCGAGATCTACCTGCTCGGCGACACCCACGCACTCGACAAGGACGAGATCGAGGCGCTGCCCGCGGTGGAGCGCGTGGTGCGCATCTCCGAGGAGTACCGCATGCTCGGGCGCCACAAGGACGAGAAGCGCCAGGCGGGCTTCGAGTACAACGGCGTCACCTTCTCGCAGGACACCCTGCACGTGATGGCGGGCCTGTGCGCGGTCGACAACCCGCAGAACGTCGAGACCATGCTGCGCGCGCTGCAGCAGCACGGGCAGGTGTGCACGCGCATGGGCGCCTACAAGCCGCGCACCAACCCCTACGCCTTCCAGGGTCACGGCGCGAAATGCCTGCCGTGGGTGTTCGAGCTCGCCGGCAAGCACGGCATCCGCGTGATCGCGATGGAGGTCACGCACGAGAGCCACATCGAGGAGATCGACACCGCGCTCGAGAAGCTCGGGCGCCCCACGGGCGTGATGCTGCAGATCGGCACGCGCAACACGCAGAACTTCGAGCTGCTGAAGGCGATCGGGCGCCAGCAGACTTACCCGGCGATGCTCAAGCGCGGCTTCGGCATCAGCCTGAACGAATCGCTGAACGCCGCCGAGTACCTCGCCTCCGAGGGCAACTCGCGCGTGATCTTCTGCCTGCGCGGCATGAAGAGCGACGGCGGCGCGCCGCACCGCAACATGGTCGATTTCGCGCACGTGCCGGTGATCAAGCGCCTCACGCGCATGCCGGTGTGCGTCGATCCCTCGCATTCCGTGGGCTCGCGCGAGGCGGCGCCCGATCGCATCCTCGACGTGGCGCACGCCACCGCGCAGGGCGTGATCGCCGGGGCGAACCTGGTGCTGGTGGACTTCCACCCGCAGCCCAGGGAGGCACTGGTGGACGGACCGCAGGCGCTGCTGCTCGACGAGCTGCCGCGCTTCCTCGACGATATCGCGGCCTGCCGCGAGACCTATGAGCGCCGCCGCCGGATCTGGAACGCGTGCTGATCTACGGCCATCGCGGCGCGCGCGGCGAGGCGCCCGAGAACACGCTCGCGGGCTTCCACCGCGCGATCGCCGCCGGCGCGCCGCGCGTGGAACTGGACCTGCGTCTTTCCTCGGACGAGGAGCTCGTGGTGATCCACGACGAGACCGTGAGCCGCACCACGGACGGGCGCGGATTGGTCGCGCACAAGAGCGTCGCGGAACTGGCGCGCCTCGATGCGCGCCGCGCGGGACCGGCGTGGCCCGATCCGCAGCCGGTGCCGACGATCGCGCGGGTGCTGGAGGAGTTCCCCGAACTGCAGCACCTGCAGCTGGAAGCCAAGCCCGTCGATGCGGGCAACCGCGCCCTGATGGCCGATCGCCTGAGCGCGCTGTTCCATGACTTCGATTTCCACGCACGCGCGACCGTGACCTCCTTCGACCGCGAGCTGCTGCGCGCCGTGCGCGCGGCGGATCCGCGCATCGCGCTCGGCCTGGTCACGGACCGCGCGCGGCCCGAGCCGCTGAAAACGGCGCTGGCGCTGGGCGCACGGCTGCTGGTGCTCAACTGGAAACTGTGCACGGCAACGCGCGTGCAGGCCGCGCAGGCGGCAGGGCTCCAGGTATCGGCGTGGACCGTGAACGACGACGCCGAGGCGCGGCGCCTGCACGCGCTCGGCATCGACAGCATCGTGACCGACTTCCCGACGCGCATGGTCGCGCTGCTGCACGGCCTCGGCGCAGGCACCCGACACCACCCGCGCGGCGCGTCCTAGGCGCGGGCCCGGCACCCGGACCGCGCCGATCCCGTCAGTTGCGCTCGCGCAGCCGGAACGAAACGAAGTTCGGATCGCTGCTGATGTCGCCCTCGTTGTACGGCAGGGTGATCCAGCGCTCGCGCGAGTACAGCGCGGTCATGTCCGCGAAGTGCGGATTCGCCGGATCGGAGGATTGCGAATACGTCACGATCGCGTGCGCCTCGGGCCCCCTGCGCCTGAACGTGACGGCCTGGATGTAGCTCGAACCGGCGACGACGGGCGTGAGCCCCCCGTCCTGCACCCGCGGCGCGGTCGTGATCGCGTTGTACACGCCGGAGGTGCCCGAACCGCCGTGGATCGGGATGCGCTCGCCGTTGCGCACCTCGAACTGCACGTCGCCCCAGCGCGCGGTGAGCGGGATGCCGGCGTCGGCGAAGAACTTCACGGTGTAGGCGAGCTCGCCCATCACGCGCGTCGCGACCTCGGCGCTGGCGAGGTTG
>JAKJFB010000015.1:0-7321 GCA_022705125.1 Pseudomonadota bacterium | reverse complement strand
AGGGCACGGCATAAAGGACGTTCGTGACCGACGGCAGCCCCGAGCCCGCCGTCGGCGCGCCGGATACCCGCCGCCACAGTTCGCCCCAGACGTGCGCGCCCACGCTCGCGACATCGTTGCGCCCGTCCCAGTCGCGCAGCACCTGGCAGGCGCTCGCGACGTTCACGCTCTGTTCGCCGATGACGACATCCGGGGGCGTCGCCGCGCACAAGCGCAGGACGCCGGGCCGCATGATCTCGGCGCTGTAGTGCCGGTTGCCGAACAGCACGTCCTGCAGCCAGCGGCGATCAAAGCCCGTGCCGGGCAGCGCGTCGATGCCGGCATCGCGATCCTGGATCTGGCGCAGGCCGAGCCGCGTGCGGAATCCCTGCGCGCGGTTCTCGTCGGCGCCGATGATGCTGGAGAAACCCTCGAGCCGCTCGGCGGGATTCGCCAGCCAGTAGCTGTCGTTGGAGTTCTGCACGAAGTCGCGCCGCATCAGCCCCGGCAGGTTGGCGGCGCCGAACACTCCCGCGACCGGCGCATCGGCGTCGGTACCCGGATCGCAGGCCGAGGTCGAGCCGTCGAGCGTGTACACGCGCAGCGTGGCGAGGTAGGCCGCGATCGGCGATTTCGAGCAGCTGGCGAGTTGCGCGTTGGTGACGTTCGGGATCGAGCCGATATCGCCGTAGAACGCGTTGCCGCTGCTGTCGGCGGCGATCGTGTTCACCCACGGCAGGCCGACGTGTCGCTCCAGCGCCGAGCGCAGTTCCCCCAGGTCGCGCGCCTGCCCCATCTCGATGTACTGGCGGAAGGCGCGATCGTTCTCGAGGTTGACGTCCGTCAGCGCGTAAGCGGTGCTCAGCGACCACGGGATCAGCGGCGAGGGCTCGACGACCGGGCCGAACTGTGTCTGCCAGAACGTGTGTGGGTCGGTTGCGATCGAGCCGTCGGGCTGCAGCACCTCGACCGTGACCGCTTCCGGCTGCATCTCGATGTCAGCGCCGTCGTAGCGGTAGGCGCGCGGGTTTCCCGGGACCAGCGCCAGTTCGCGCAGCACGAAGCGCCGCGCGGTCGAGACGGTGTGGCTCCAGGCGACATCGCGGTTGAAGCCAATGTTGACCAGGGGGAAGCCGTAGATCGAGCCCCCCATGACGTCGTAGCGTCCCGGAATCGTGAGGTGTACCGCGTAGAAGCGCTCGATGCCGGCCCACGGGAAATGCGGGTTGCCGAGCAGCGCGCCCGCACCGCCCGTGAGCTCGCCGCCTAGCCCTACGGCGTTGCTGCCGAAACGTTCCGGGCTGAAGTCCGGCAAATCGGCCGGATCGATCAGCGGCGCCGCCGCGTCCGCGGGGCCTGCCGCGGCGAGCAGGGCGGCGGGCGCTGTCGCGCCGGCGGCTTGCGCCACCGGCACGGCAGGAGGCGTCGCGGTCGCGACCTGAGTGACGAAACTCCCGGTGCCGGCGCGCACCAGCAGCTTGCGCAGCACCTTGAGCACGTCGAGCCCCGCGAGCGGGCGCACCCAGGGCTGCGCGCGACAATCCGCGGCCAGCAGTTCGCCGCCGGTATCGCGCAGGTAGCGGTTGTAGCCATCGGCATAACCGGTCAGCAGCGCGCGCGTGTCGGCATCGAGTCGCGCCCACGCGGCCTCGCTGCGCGCATCCGAGTTCACCATCCGGTAGACGCGATCCGAATACAGGTTGGCGTCGTTCGTGCCCGCGCCGAACCAGCGCGACTGCGTGCCGGTGGCCACCAGCACGTCGCGCGCGAGCACGCAGGCGTTGTCCTCGGCGAACACATAGCCGTAACCGTAGCCGAGGCTGCCCCAGTCGGCGGCGCGGATATGCGGGATGCCGTAGCTCGTGCGCGCGACATCGGCGTCGTAACGGAACTTGTTGCCGCCGGCGTGGCCGGCTCCCGCGCTCAGCAGGGCCAGCGCGGCGATGACGGTTGCGGCGAATGCGGATGCGTGGCGCACGATGCCCCCTCGGGTTCTTGTGGTTATGTCCTCGATCCGCCCCGGCACGGCCCGGGCGAATTGGCCCGAGTCTAAGCCGGTGGCCGCGCCGACGTCCATTCCCGGGTGCGCGACGGATCTCGTGATCAGCCGCTCGATGGCCGGCGCTTGCGTTCCAGCAGGAACACCATCCCGAGAAACGCCGCCAGCACGCCATTGCGCGCCGCCAGTTCCGGGGCCGGAGCCAGGCCCTCGATCTGCAGCAGGCCGGCATACAGGAGCAGCGCCAGCAGCGGGTAGCCGAGCAGCCGTCGCAGGTCGTAGGGCACCGGGAAGTGCTTCTGCCCCAGCAGGTACGACAACAGCGCCATGCTCGCGTAGCAGATCAGCGTGGCCCAGGCCGCGCCCATGTAGCCCAGGCGCGGGATCCACCAGAAATTCAGTGCCAGCGTGAGCGCCGCCCCCCACAGGGCCAGGTAGGTGCCAAAGCGCGTCTGCTCCGTGAGCTTGTACCAGATCGAGAGATTGAAGAAGACGCCCAGGCAGAGATTCGCCAGCAGCAGGATGGGCACCACGCCCAACCCCTCGCGGTAGCTGGCGCCGACGAAATACTGCACCCAGGCGATGTTCGCCATGACCGCGAGGAAGATGAACGAGCAGGCGATGACGAACCAGCGCATCACCAGCGCGTACAGCAGCCGGGCATCGGCCTGCCGGTACTGGGCGAAGAAGAACGGCTCGGCGGCGTAGCGGAAGGCCTGGATGAATATGCTCATCAGGATCGAGATCTTGTAGCAGGCGCCGTAGATGCCCAGCTGCTGCATCGCGACCTGCGCCGGCAGCAGGTGCTTCAGCAGGATGCGGTCCATTGTCTCGTTCACCATGCCGGCCAGCCCGGCCAGCAGCAGTGGCAGCGCGTACACCAGCATCTGGCGCCACAGCGCGAGCTCGGGCCGCGCGCGCGCCTGCAGGAACTCCGGCGCCAGCAGCAGCAGCGTGACGACGCTCGCCACGAGGTTGGCGATGAACACGTAGCCGATGCCGATCTGCGGGTCGTAGAGCGTGGCCGCCCACCCGAGCCACGCCGGCACCGTATCCGACTCGAAGGCCCATTTGCCCAGCCCGAGGAAGAGCAGGTTGCCGCCGATGTTGACGAGGATGTTCAGGGTCTTCAGCAGCGCGAAACGCCCGGCGCGCTGCTGCTCCCGCAGCCGCGCGAACGGTATGGCCGCCAGCGCATCGAGACCGATCACCCAGGCCATCCACAGCACGTATTGCGGGTGTTCGGGGTAGCGCAGGGCGTCCGCCAGGGGCTGCGCGTTCAGCGTCAGGAAAGCGAGGAACAACGCGCTGCTGATCCCGAGCGACAACAGCGCGGTGCTGTAGACCGCGGGGTTGCGGCCGCGCTTGGCCGAGAAATTGAAGAACGCCGTCTCCATGCCGTAGGTGAGCACCACGTTCAGCAGGGAGGCGTAGGCGTAGAACTCGGTGACGACGCCGAAATCCGCGGGGTCGGTGAACTGGTAGGTGTAAAGCGGGACCAGCAGGTAGTTGAGCAGCCTGCCCACCACGGTGCTGAGGCCGTAGATCGCGGTCTGGCCGACGAGCTTGCCGAGCAGCCCGGTGCCCGCGGCGCTCATGAGAGCTCTCCGGCCCGGGGAGCCGCGGCGCTCAACGGCGCTCGCGCGTGGCGTCGTAGCCGAGCTCCCCGGACGCGGCGTCGTTCGCGTCGCACCGGGCGGGATTGCCGCCGCAGATCGGGCAATCCTCGCCCGACATCGCGCTCATGCCGCCGCAGCTGCCCTTGATCGGGCCGCGGCCGGCGAGC
Organism: Pseudomonadota bacterium; assembly: GCA_022705125.1. Next base: position 3,557 of record JAKJFB010000015.1, on the reverse strand, counting down.
AGGCCGACCGCCATGCCCAGCGCCATCAACAGGAAGAAACCCAGCGTGAACAACAACGTGGTCATGGCGCCTCCTTGGCAGCGGCAGTCCCGAGAAACGGCGCGAAGGCCGGGCTGTGGCGCGATTCGAAGCCCGTGCCCGCGCGCACGAGCAGGTACACCGCCAGCTTCTCGCGCTCGGCGAAGGCGAGGCCCTTCTCCGGGCCGAGCACATCGATCGCGGTCGCCAGCGCATCGGCCGTCTTGCAGTCCGCCGCCACGACGGTCACCGAGGCCAGCGCGTGCTCGACGGGGCGCGCGGTCGCCGGGTCGATGGTGTGCGAATAGCGCCTGCCGCCGGCCTCGAAAAAGTTGCGGTAATCGCCGGAGGTCGCGACCGATTCGCCGCTGAGCGCCACCGCGGTGATCGCGTGCCCCTGCTGCAGCAGCTCGGGCGCCTCGATGCCGATGCGCCACTTCTCCCCCTGCGGGTTGCGCCCGCGGGTGCGCACCTCGCCTCCCACTTCGACCATGTAGTTCGCCACGCCGTTCCCGTCGAGCCACAGCGCGGCGCGATCGACACCAAAGCCCTTGGCGATCGCGGACAGGTCGATCTCGCGATCCGCAGATTTGAACAGGGCCGGCGGGTCGGCGCGCACGCGCAGGGCGTCCGAGCCGACGCGCGCAGCGGTGGCCGCCACCTCCGCATCCGACGGCACGCGATCGGTAGCCTTCGATCCGGCGCCGAAGCCCCACAGGTCCACCAGCGGACCGACCGTGATGTCGAAAGCCCCGCCGCTGCCTTGGTGCACCTCGAGCGCGGTGGCGACCACGGCGGCGGTATCCGCCGAGACCGCGAACCATTCGCCCGGCGCGGCGCGGTTGAAGCGCGAGACCTCGGAATCCGGGCTGTAGGTGGACATCCGGGCGTTCACTCCCGCAAGTTCCGCCTCGATGCCGGCGGACGCGGCCTCGCGCGCGAGCCCCGCGGGCGGATCGACCAGCGTGACGTGCCAGGTGGTGCCCATCGTGGCGCCCTCGAAGCGCCACACCTCGGGTTCGGGCGCGCACGCAGCGAGCAGAAACACGAACGGGAGCAGCCAGGCTGCTCCCGTTCGCCGCGGTGCGATGCGCGCCGTCTCAGCCGCCGAAGTCGTCCAGCAGGATGTTGTCGCGCTCGACACCGAGTTCCTCCAGCATCTTGATCACGGCCGCGTTCATCATCGGCGGACCGCACATGTAGTACTCGCAGTCCTCGGGCGCCGGATGGTCCTTCAGGTAGTTGTCGAACAGCACCTGGTGGATGAAACCCTTGAGCCCGGTCCAGTTGTCCTCGGGCTGCGGGTCCGACAGCGCCACGTGCCAGCTGAAGTTCGGGTTCGTCGCCGCGAGACCATCGAAGTCCTCGACATAGAACATCTCGCGCAGGCTGCGCGCGCCGTACCAGAACGAGATCTTGCGGTCGGTGTGGATGCGTTTCAGCTGGTCGAAGAGGTGCGAGCGCATCGGCGCCATGCCCGCGCCGCCGCCGATGAAGATCATCTCGGCGCGCGTGTCCTTGGCGAAGAACTCGCCGAAGGGCCCGAACACGCGCATCCGGTCTCCCGGCTTCAGGTTGAACACGTAGGACGACATCTTGCCCGGCGGGATGCCCTTGGAGCCGGGCGGCGGTGTCGCGATGCGGATATTGAACTTCAGCAGGCCCCTCGCTCGTCGGGATAGTTGGCCATCGAGTAGGCCCGGATCACCGGCTCCTCGACCGTGGAGCTGAGCTCGAAGAACTTGAAGCGTTCCCAGTCGCCGCGGTACTCCGGAGCGACATCGAAATCGCGATAGAAGACCGTGTGCGCCGGGGCTTCCAGCTGCACGTAGCCCCCGGCGCGAAAATCGACGCTTTCGCCCTCGGGCAGCTTCAGCACCAGTTCCTTGATGAAGGTCGCGACGTTGTCGTTGGAGACGACCTGGCAGTCCCACTGCTTCACGCCGAAAAACTCGGGCTCGACATGGATCTTCATGTCCTGCTTCACCGCGACCTGGCAGGCCAGGCGCCAGTGCTCGCGCAGCTGCCCGCGGGAGAAGTGCCCCTCCTCCACCGGCAGGAAGGTGCCGCCGCCGTCGAGCACCTGGCAACGGCACTGGCCGCAGGTTCCGCCGCCGCCACAGGCGGACGAGAGGAAGATGCCCGAGTTTGCCAGCGTCTGCAGCAGCTTGCCGCCGGCCTCGACGGTCAGCGCGCGCGAGGGATCGTCGTTGATCTCGATCGTGACGTCGGCGGTGCTCACCAGCTTGGAGCGCGCCAGCAGGATCAGTACTGCCAGCGACATCACGATGGCCGTGAACATCCCCACGCCCCAGAAAATCGTTCCCGTATCTACCATGGTCGATAATCCCGAAGTGGCCCGGTTACAGCGAGATGCCGCCGAAGGACATGAAGCCCAGCGACATCAGGCCCACCGTGATGAAGGTGATCCCGAGCCCCTGCAGTCCCTGCGGCACATCGCTGTACTTGAGTTTCTCGCGCACGCCGGCGAGCGCCGTGATCGCAAGCGCCCAGCCGAGCCCCGAGCCGAAGCCGTAGACCACGCTCTCGCCGAACATGTAGTCGCGCTCGACCATGAACAGCGAGCCGCCCATGATCACGCAGTTCACCGTGATCAGCGGCAGGAACACGCCGAGCGCGTGGTAGAGCGCCGGCATGTACTTGTCGAGGAACATCTCGAGGATCTGCACGATCGCCGCGATCACGCCGATGTAGCTGAGGAAGCCGAGGAAACTCAGATCCAGTTCCGGGAAGCCGGCCCAGGACAGTGCTCCGTCACGCAGCAGGTAGTGGAAGATCAGGTTGTTGGCCGGCACCGTGATGGTCTGCACCACCACCACCGCGACCCCGAGCTGGAAGGCCGTCTCGACCTTCTTCGAGATCGCTATGAAGCTGCACATGCCGAGGAAGAAGGCGAGCGCCATGTTCTCGACGAACACGGAGCGGATCAGCAGCGCCAGGTAATGCTCCATCACACGGCCTCCTGTGCCTTGGTCTGCGGCTCGATACGGTACTCGGCCGGCTCGACCTGGTGCTTCTTCCAGCTGCGCAGCAGCCAGATGAAGCCGCCGATGATGAAGAACGCGCTGGGCGGCAGCAGCAGCAGGCCGTTCGGCTGGTACCAGCCGCCGTTGTTCACGGTCTCGAGCACCGGGAAGCCGAACAGCGAACCGCTGCCCAGAAGCTCGCGGATGGTGCCCACGGCCATCAGCATCGCGCTGTAGCCCAGCCCGTTGCCGATGCCGTCGATGAAGCTCGGGATCGGCGGGTTCTTCATCGCGAAGGCCTCGGCGCGCCCCATCACGATGCAGTTGGTGATGATCAGCCCGACAAAAACCGACAGCTGCTTGCTGATGTTGTAGGCGTAGGCCTTGAGAACCTGATCGACAATGATGACCAGCGAGGCGATGATCGACAGCTGCACGATGATGCGCACGTTGGCCGGTATCCAGTTGCGAATGGCCGAAACGGCGACATTGGACATCACGACGACAAAGATCAGCGCAAAGGCCATGACGACGGCCGTCTCCATTTTGGTG
>JAKJFB010000159.1 GCA_022705125.1 Pseudomonadota bacterium | reverse complement strand
AGGGGCTACCATGCGCGCCGGGTCAGGGGCCAACACGCATGAAACCATCACCACCGCTCGAGGTATCGGGCCTCAGCCACGACGGCCGCGGCGTGGCGCGCCGCGACGGCAAGACCGTGTTCATCGCCGGCGCACTGCCGGGCGAACAGGTGCGCTGCCGCGTGACCCACGCCAGGGCGCGCTTCGACGAGGCGCAGCTGATCGAGGTGCTGCGCGCCTCGCCCGAGCGGCGCGCGCCTCGCTGCCCGCACTTCGGACACTGTGGCGGCCGGGGCGCGCCGCGCCGCGCTCGGCTTTCGCCGCGGCGCCTCGCGCGTGGTGGAACCGCTCGACAGCTGCCCCGTCCTCGCGCCCGCGGCCGGCGCGCTGATTGCGCCGCTGGCTGCGCTGATCGCGACCCTGGCCGCACCCGGACACGTGCGCGAAGTGTGGCTCGCCACCGGCGAGCCCGGGCTCGCGCTGGGCGTGGCCTGCGCGCCCGCGCTCGATGCTACCGACCGCGCCCGGCTGGAGGCCTTCGCTGCCGCGCAGGGCGCGGTGCTGCACCTCGGGCTCATCGCCGCGCTCGGCGAGGAGCCGCAATGGACCGAGGCCGGCCCGCCGCTGCGTTACGCCACGGCCCCGGACGGGCCGGTGCTGGAGTTCCAGCCCTGGCATTTCACGCAGGCCAACCGTGGCGTGAACCGCGCGCTGATCGCCGCGGTCCTGGCGCAGCTGGCGCCCGGCCCGGACGACCACGTGCTCGAGCTGTTCTGCGGGCTCGGCAATTTCACGCTGCCGCTCGCCACGCGCGCGGCGCGGGTGACCGGCGTCGAGGGCGATGCCGCGCTGCTAGACTGGGCGCGGCGCAATGCGCGCGCCAACGGCCTCGCCAACACCGAGTTCGTGGCGGCGGATCTCGCGCTCGCACCGGCCGGGGCCGCGTGGGCCCGCGCGCGCTACGACCTGGTGCTGCTGGACCCGCCGCGCAGCGGCGCCGCGGCGCTGCTGCCGGCGCTCGCGAGGCTGGGGGCGCGGCGCATCGCCTACGTCTCCTGCGACGCGGCAACGCTGGCCCGTGATGCCGCCGTGCTCTGCGCCCGCGGGGCCTGGTCGCTCTCGCACGCCGGCGTTTTCGCCATGTTTCCGCAGACCGCGCACTTCGAATCGCTGGCGGTCTTCGACCGTCTGGCCGCGCGGGCCCGGGAGCGCTAGACTGGTGCAAACTCAAAGCCAGACTCCGAACGTATGGAAGAGCACGTGAAGCCCCCGAGTGAACAGTCCCCGGCACCGGTCTCGTCGATCATCCGTGCGCGTCTCACGCGCGCGAACAAGCGGTTCCATGCCAACGACAACATCGCGGCATTCCTGGAGCCGGGCGAGCTGGAGGCCCTGCTGGGAGAGGTCGAGGGCAAGGTCAAGGGCCTCCTCGAGAGCCTGGTGATCGACACCGAGAACGATCACAACACCCAGGACACGGCGCGGCGCGTGGCGAAGATGTATCTCACCGAAGTGTTCCGCGGGCGCTACGTGGGACCGCCGCCGGTCACCGAGTTTCCGAACGCCGAATGCCTCAACGAACTGATGATCGTCGGTCCCATCAAGGTCCGCAGCGCCTGCAGCCATCATTTCTGCCCCATCATGGGACGGCTGTGGATCGGCCTGATGCCCAACGAGCACTCGAACCTGATCGGCTTGTCGAAGTATTCGCGCCTCGCGGAATGGGTCATGTCGCGGCCGCAGATCCAGGAGGAGGCGATCACGCAGATGGCGGAGCTGCTCATGGACAAGGTCCGCCCGGACGGGCTGGCGGTGGTCATGGAAGCGGACCACTTCTGCATGCACTGGCGTGGTGTCAAGGATGACGAGACAATGATGGTGAACAGCGTCATGCGCGGATCCTTCCTCAAGGATCACACGCTGCGCAGCGAATTCCTGTCGCTCCTCAACCTCCGCACGTGAGACCAACATGCTCGTACGTTGCCTTTACGCCAGCCGACCTTCCACGCCACTCACCGGAGCCGTCCTGAACTCCATCCTCGATCAGTCGCGCAAGAACAACCCCGGTCTCGGCGTCACCGGCCTGCTGTGCGTGTCCGACGACGTCTTCATGCAGGTGCTCGAGGGCGGGCGCGACGAGGTCTGCGAGCTCTACAACACGATCGTGCGCGACAAGCGCCACCAGCAGGTGCGGCTGCTGAGTTACGAGGAAATCACCGAGCGCCAGTTCGGCAACTGGACCATGGGCCAGGTGCAGATCGCCAAGATCAACCCGGCGCTGCTCCTGAAATACTTCAAGCGCGCCGAGCTCAATCCCTTCGATTGCTCGGGAAAGGCGACCATGGCCCTGCTCGGCGAGTTGGTCGCGACCGCATCGATCCTCAGCCGCGGCGACTGAGGGTTCCTGTTTCGGGTCGCTCCTGAGGACCTGCCCTCGAGGCTGGAAATATTCCGGTCGCGGTCTACCCTTGGGAAGCGCCGCGCCCGAGCGCGCGGTCGCCTGCCGACCACCGCTTGCCAAGCCCTCGAAGGAGCCATCGCTACATGAATGTCGTCATCGGCCTGCTGGTCGTGCTGGGGTCCTGCGTCGCGGGATTCATGCTCTCCGGCGGCGAGCTCCTCGCGCTGTTCCAGCCCTACGAGTTGCTGATCATCGGCGGAGCGGCTCTCGGCGCCATGGTGATGTCGAATCCGCTCGGCGTGACCATCAACGTGATGAAGTCCTTCGCCACTCTGGTGAAGCCCTCGCCGTACAAGAAGGCCCTCTACCTCGACCTGCTCGCCCTGCTCTACGACATCTTCAACAAGATGCGCCGCGAAGGCCTGCTCGGTATCGAGAAGGACATCGACGACCCTGCGGCCAGCCCGATCTTCAGCAAGCACACCGGCATCGCGAAGATCCACGGCGCCACGGATTTCATCATCGATTACCTGCGCGTGATGACGCTGGGCGGCGTGGCGGCGCATGACCTCGATGCGCTGTTCGACGCCGAGCTCGAGACCCACCACACCGAATCGCACCTGGTCTCGGGCGCGATGAGCAAGGTCGCCGACGCCCTCCCCGGCTTCGGGATCGTGGCCGCGGTGATGGGGATCGTGATCACGATGGGGCATATCGGCGGACCGCCCGCGGAGCTGGGGCATCACGTCGGCGCGGCGCTGGTCGGCACCTTCCTCGGCATCCTGCTCGCCTACGGCTTCGTCGGCCCGATGTCGGTATACCTCGAGCACATCTCGCGCGAGGAAGCGAAGTTCTACGAGTGCATCAAGGTGTCGATGATGGCCAGCTTCTCCGGCGCCCCGCCGCAGCTGGCGGTCGAGTTCGGGCGCAAGATCCTGTTCCATTCGGTACGCCCGAGCTGGACCGAGGTCGAGGAACGCGTCAAGCAGAAATGAGCATGGATCCCTCGACCCAGCCGATCATCATCAAAAAGAAGAAGGTCGTCGCGCACGGCCATCACGGTGGCTCGTGGAAGGTCGCCTTCGCGGACTTCGTGACCGCGATGATGGCCTTCTTCCTGCTGATGTGGCTGCTGGCGCAGACCTCGCCGGAGGAGCGCACCGCCATCCAGGGCTACTTCAACGACCCGCGCGGCTCGATCGTCGGCCAGGGCGGCGGACTCGACGCGCCCGGCGTCGGGCAGGTCGGGCCGGGCGGGGCCAACACCGGCGCCATCATGCTCGACAACCCGCTGACACAGGCCGGGCGCAGCGAGGCCGAGCCGGCGCTCGAGCGCGCCTCGGATGCCGAGCTGCACGCCGAGCAGGCCGAGCGCGAGAAGCAGGCGCTGGACGAGCTGCAGCGCGCGCTGGAGGAGGAGCTCGGCAGGGAAGACTCCGCGTTCATCAAGCTGCGCGACCAGATCATCATCGACCAGACCGCGCTGGGACTGCGCATCCAGCTCGTCGACAACGATAACCGCCCGATGTTCGACAGCGGCGAGAGCGTGCTGCAGGACTACGCGCGCGAGGTGCTGCTGGCGCTGGCCCCGCGCCTGCGGGCGGTGGCCAACAAGCTCAGTATCAACGGCCACACCGACGCCGTCGCCTACCGCGACGGGGCGAACTACAGCAACTGGGAGCTCTCCGCGGACCGCGCCAACAGTGCGCGCCGCGCCCTGATCGACGGCGGCTACCCCGAGGACAAGGTGCTCACCGTGCAGGGCATGAGCGCCTCGGTGCCGCGCCTGGCCGACCAGCCCGCCGCGCCGAGCAACCGGCGCATCGTGATCCTGGTCCTGAAGAAGGACATCGAGGACGCGTTGAAGGGGACCACGCTGGTCTCGCGCACGCCTGAGGAAATCCTGCGCGAAACCGACCCGGCGCCGGCCGCGGGCAGCGCGCCGGACGCAGCCGGGCCCTGATCGCGCGCGGGCGACCAGGGGGCTTATTGCCCGATTCCGGTACCCGGGCGGGTCCGTGGCGGCGTTACAATGCCGGCATGCAAACCGCACCCTATCTCTTCGGTCACCGCAAGTACTGGGCCAGGCGCTTTGGCGTGGCGCCCTTCCTGCCGATGTCGCGCGCCGAGATGGACGCGCTCGGCTGGGATTCCTGCGACGTCATCGTGGTCACCGGCGATGCCTATATCGATCATCCCAGCTTCGGCATGGCGCTGATCGGGCGCCTGCTCGAGGCCCAGGGCTTTCGCGTCGGCATCATCAGCCAGCCGGACTGGCACTCGGCGGCGGATTTCCGCGCCCTCGGCAAGCCGAACCTGTTCTTCGGCATCACCGCCGGCAACATGGATTCGATGGTCAACCGCTACACCGCCGACCGCCGTATCCGCTCGGATGACGCCTACACCCCCGACGGCGCGCCGAACCGCCGCCCTGATCGCGCCGTGACGGTCTACGCGCAACGCGCCCGCGAGGCCTTCCCCGAGGCCAATATCGTGATCGGCTCGATCGAGGCCAGCCTCAGGCGCATCGCGCACTACGACTACTGGTCCGACAAGGTGCGCCGCTCGGTGCTGCCCGATTCCAAGGCCGACCTGCTGCTGTTCGGCAACGCCGAGCGCGCGATCGTGACGCTGGCGCACCGCCTCGCCGCGGGCGAGCCGATCGCACAGATCCGCGACCTGCGCGGCAGCGCGTTCATGGCGCCGCGCAACTGGCGTCCCGAGGCCGACTGGGTCGAGGTCGATTCGACCGAAGTGGACGCGCCCGGCCCGCTGGTCCGCCATCCCGACCCCTACGCGATGGAGGCAGGCCCCTCCGTGGCGGCCGGACCCGTCGCCGATCCCGCCGAACAGGTGCTGCGCTTCATGCCGCAGGGACGGCGCAAGCTCGACCGCGCGCGCTCGGTGGTGCGCCTGCCCGCCTACGAGGCCGTGCGCGACGACCCGGTGCTGTACGCGCACGCCTCGCGCACCTTCCACGTGGAATCGAACCCGGGCAACGCGCGCGCGCTGGTGCAGGGCCACGGCGAGCGCGACGTGTGGATCAACCCGCCGCCGATCCCGCTCACCACGCCCGAGATGGACGGCGTCTACGACCTGCCCTACCAGCGCAGGCCCCATCCGGCCTACGGCGAGGCGCGCATCCCCGCCTTCGAGATGATCCGCTTCTCGGTCAACATCATGCGCGGCTGCTTCGGCGGCTGCACCTTCTGCTCGATCACCGAGCACGAGGGGCGCATCATCCAGAGCCGCTCGGAGAAATCCATCCTGCGCGAGATCGAGGAGATCCGCGACCGCACGCCCGGCTTCACCGGCGTGGTCTCGGACCTCGGCGGGCCCACCGCGAACATGTACCGCATGGCCTGCAAGACGAAGGAAATCGAGAGCGCCTGCCGGCGCCTGTCGTGCGTGTACCCGGACGTGTGCGAGAACCTGAACACCGACCATTCCGCGCTGATCCGCCTGTACCGCAAGGCTCGCGAGCTGCCCGGCGTGAAGAAGGTGCTGATCGGCTCGGGGCTGCGCTACGACCTCGCGGTGCGATCCCCGGAGTATGTGAAGGAGCTCGCGCAGCACCACGTCGGCGGCTACCTGAAGATCGCGCCCGAGCACACCGAGGAAGGCCCGCTGTCGAAGATGATGAAGCCGGGCATCGGCACCTACGAGCGTTTCAAGGAGATGTTCGACCGCTTCTCGCGCGAGGCCGGCAAGGAGCAGTACCTGATCCCCTACTTCATCGCGGCACACCCCGGCACGCGCGACGAGGACATGCTGAACCTGGCGCTGTGGCTGAAACGCAACGGCTTTCGCCTCGACCAGGTCCAGACCTTCCTGCCGACACCGATGGCGCTCGCGACCACGATGTACCACTCGCGCCGCAACCCGCTCAAGCGCGTGCGCCGCGACGGCGAGGAAGTGGAAACCGCGCGCGCGATGAAGACGCGCCGCCTGCACAAGGCCTTCCTGCGCTACCACGACGCCGAGAACTGGCCGCTGCTGCGCGAGGCGCTCAAACGCATGGGCCGCGCCGAGCTGATCGGCAACGGCAAGAAGCACCTGGTGCCGAGCTTCCAGCCCGCGGGCACCGGCAATCGCCGCGGCGAAACGCCGCCCGCGCACCGCAGCACCCGGCCACGCAAGCCCCGTCAGGGCCTCAATTGATCGACCAGCTGCCGTCGGCGCGCAGGCAGGCGGTCTGGGGGTTCAGTTGACGATGAGCGCCGCCAGCCCCCCGCAGGCGACGAGCACGGCCGTCGCGACCGCGAGTCGCGGGCGCAGCGGGCCGCGCCCCAGCGCCAGCACCATCGTGCATTTCACCAGCGTGTTCGACACCGCGGCGATGCCGATCGCGTGCGTGGCCACCGCGAAGCCGATGCCATCGCGCGAGCCCTGCGCCATCGACAGCGTGATCGCATCCACGTCGGTGAGGCCGGCGACGGCG
>JAKJFB010000158.1 GCA_022705125.1 Pseudomonadota bacterium | reverse complement strand
GCCCACCGGCACCCACAGCCAGGTGAACAGCGTGGCGCCCACCAGGCGACCGACCTGACCCCGCATCTCGCGCCGATCCGCCTGCTGCCAGCCCCAACGAAACAGCGCTACGTGGCTGCGCACGTGTCGCCAAGTGGAGGCCTGACCGAGGATGTGCGCGGCTTCGAAGTGGGCGAGTGCGGTTCGTCCGTCGGCCGCCGCCAGCGCGGCGTAGCCGGCCCGCAGGCGGGACGATCCGGTACTACGAGCGGGTCGGCCTGCTGCCGAGCCCGGCACGCAGGGAGAGTGGATATCGGCACTACACCGACGCGCAGGTGCAGCGCATGCAGTTCATCACGCGCGGCCGTGCGTTGGGTTTCAGCCTCGAGGAGATCCGCAGCCTGCTGGCGCTGGCGGACGACGCGTCGCTCTCGTGCGGCGACGTCGACCAGCTGGCGCGGCAGCACCTGGGCGAAATTCGCACTCGGATTCGCGAGCTCACCCGGATGGCCCGCGAACTGGAGCGCACGCTGGCCGGCTGCGCCGGCGGACACCGGGCACAGTGCTCCATCCTCGATGCGCTGCGCGCTCCGGGCGCGGCGCCGCCACGTCGCAGCGCCACGTCGCACGTGTGACCACGTGCGCTCAGCAACAAGCCAACACGGATGCGCGGCGACGCAGATCAGAGCGCTATAAGCGGATCGATCCGGTCCGCCGGCGACGGCGGCGACGTGGGCCGCAACGCGAGCGCAGCGATCGCCGGTAGCGCGCTACGCGCCGGCTCGTTGACGAACACCCGAACCCCGCGCCCTTGCGGCACGGCGTAGACCTGCGCGGCCGCCGGCAACGTGCCTGCGGCCTGGGCGTCGCGGATCTGATCATGCACGCGTCCGATCAACACGTGCAGCGAGGCAGCATCAGCGATCGAGGTGCTGTACCAGTCCATCGCGGCCTCCCTGCGGCGATGGTTAAACGGTAACTCCAGTCCTTGCCGCACGGTTGACTGGTCCCTTAGCGGGCCCGACCTCTTGCGCGGGTCGCACGGGCGCGAGAAGCTGCACCTCACGGATCTCCGAATCCGCGCGGCCCGCACTGCGCAGTCCCATGGACATCGGCGACAACCTCATCCCTTTGGACCTCTCGTTCGACCCCGGACGCGTGCGCGGGCCACTCGTTTGCCGGGATCAACCGGAGATCCACCATGCACATCGATCACCTGCGCAAGCAGGCCAAGAATCTCAAGTCGCTCTACCCCGACCTCGTGGCCGCCCACGGGGCGACGCTGTCCCTTGCGCAAGCACAAGACGCGGTCGCGCGCACGCACGGATTTCCGTCGTGGAAGGCCGCGCTCGGCAAGAACGCACCCGCGCCGGCGGCCGCCCCTCGGGTGATCGCCGGCCCGCGTTCGCCCGCGAACGACGCCGCGCTCGCCGGGTGCATTCGTGCGGGCTATCACTTCGTGGCGAGCGAAGAATCGCAATTGGCCGTGGAGATCGCGGACGGCGGTGTGCCCGCGCGGTTCGCGCCGGGGCATGAGCTCGAGCTTCGATTCACGCAGCCGGGGGACGCGGCCGTCGTGCGGCGGGAAGACCGCGCCCTCGACGAAATAGCCGACCAGTTCGACAGCCCCGACGGCACTTTCGAGCACTACCTGCCGCACGAGCGCGAAATCCTGCTCTACCACGCACGTGAAGCCGTGCAGCGTTGCCCGCTCTATCTCGACGGCTGGAATCGCGTGGCCGGCGTGATGTTCGAGGACGAGGAGTTTGGCCCGGCCTTGGCGACGATCGAGCCCGTGGCGCAGGCCCTGCTGGACCTGTTGCCCGCAGGCATTGTGCAGGTCTGCTACGGAATGCTCGAGCACCGCCCATTTTTTCGACTGATGCACACCTATCTGCTGCTGCTCGATGCCGTCGGTCGCCACGCGGAGGCGGATCGCCTGGCCCTGCGTCTCTACGCGTTGTGGCCGATGGACAACATTGGATTCCGTTTCCTGCTCACGCGCCAGGCTCGCGCCGAGGCCTGATGGAGTACCTCTACCGCATCGACTCGATGACGACGCTGCGGCAGCGGCTCCACGACGGCGTCTTTCGTGCGCGGCGCATTGTGGATGCGGCCGCCTACGCGCGCGATGCGAACTCGCATTGGCAAACGCGCCAAGCGCTCGCCGGTCGAGCGTCCGATCGCGCCGTGCTGCAGATGTCGTGGTGGAAGACGCTCGACCGCGCCACCGAGGCGACGTTCGAACATCCCAGCCTCCCGCCGCGCCCGATCCAGCGCGTACGGGCCGACCTGCCGTTCTTCGCAGCGTTCGCTTGGGGCGACGATGAGCGGTTGGACGACGCGTGGCTGATGTGGGGCGACGAAGCCCTCGAGACATCGCACTACAACCCGTACCTCTCGGACAAGGGGTTGCCGCACGCACATTTCGAAATCCTGAGTCCGCAGGGCACGTGGCAGCCGTTCGAGCAGGCCGCGTGCTTCGAGCGCGGAAACGACGAGCGTGCCTTCGATCTGACGCTTCCGCCGCTGCACCCGGCCGGTTTCCCTTTCAGGTTGCGCGTGCATGCCTTCGAGGTCGCCGGCGAGCGGTGGCTGCTGGTGCGCAATCGCGCCAGCGAGATCATGGCGTTGCCGCTGTTTGCGCCCGTCGCCTATCGCGACCTCGCCGCGGAACTGACGTGGCGCGTACCGGACCTGGCCCGCTGCCGGATCGCGCTCAGCTTCGAGGGCGCCGGAGATGTTCGCCTGGCCGAGATCGAGCGCCCGGCGCACCGCTGGCGCGATCGCCTGCGATCCCGTCCCGCCCCGGCGTGGGAGGGCGCGATGCTCGATCATGAGGTGGCCGCGCGCCTGCTGCGTGCGGCGGGCTTGGGCGATCTGGTGGGCGCGGATCATCGCTTCGCTTACGACCCGGCAGCGCTCGAGATGCTCGGCGTCGCCGTGCCGCCCGACGCCGCGCTGTCGTACGGTTTTTCGTGCAGAAAGTCGCTAGCTGATCTCGATAACCTCGGCGAAAACGCCCTCATGAGTACGTGAGACGTTTCGAGGTCGAGCGCGTTTTGGTGCAAAACATCCCGCGCGTCCGCGATGCCGTGACAGGGAAGCTGCAGTAGCCGGCCAAAAAAAGCGCAGAGGTTTGATCAGACAAGGTTTTTTGGCTGACTACAACTCTGCCTCGCATCGCACCTCGGGCGCCATGATCCGGAACTGGCCGGCCAGTCCGCGGTCGCGCGTCAGCAGACAATCGGCGTGCGCGGCGATCGCGCCGTATTCGGCGTCACAGAAGGTGTTCTCGAGCTCACGCGGCGTGAGCCCCGGCCCGGCGCCGTAGCGCGCGATGTGATCGAGCGCCCACAGCAGCTGTGCCTGCAACAGGCGGTAACCCATCCAGTGCGGGCCAAAATCGTCGGGCACCGCTTCGTCGTTCGCCGCCGCGAGGTCCGCGTAGATCTCGCGCACGCGCGCCGAATCGCCGCCGAGCGTGGCCTGGACAGCGCGCACGCGGGGCAGGTTGCCGCCCCGCACGTCGACGAGATCAGGAAAGAACACGGCGGCCACGGCTCGCGCGCGTTCGAGAAACCCCACTGCGCGCTCCTGCATGTGCGCCTGCCATGCCACGACGTCAGGCAATTCCGCCACGGGATCGAAGCCTGCATCACGCAGCCGCGGGTTGAACACCCAGCGGACCGCCTGCAGTCCGGAGTCGGCGACCGGCTGGGTCGCCCGGCGGGCGGCGAGCTCGCGACCCCACAGGTAGCCACCATTGGAGATCAGGTGGAACGGGTTCTCGCCGGCGCCGATCTTCGCGAACAGCAGCGCGCGCTCCTCATTCCCCGTGGTCAGGAGTTCGTAGAACAACACCTCGGGCATCCAGACGTCGTGCGCGGCGCACAGCTCGCGCACACGTGCCCCGCTCAGACCAAACAACGCCGATTTGTCGAGGACGATGCGCATCGGGCGGCGTCAGAAGCGTTCGGCGGCCGGGGCCAAGCGCAGCAGGTGCTCGATTTCGTCGTCGCCCCACGGGGCGACGAACAGGTGCGTCGTGCGCGGGTCCGCGAACAGCTGGGTGAGCTGCTCCACGGTCGCGAATGCAGCGACCACGGGCCCGGGCTCGCGCGGCGGTGATCGACGCTTCGTCGCCAGGGTCAGGATCAGCCCCGGAAAACGCGTGGCACCGTCGCGCTCGAGGGCGCGCATCGCCTTCTCGCCCAGGTACTCGTCAACGTCGCCGGTGAGATTTCCGATCGCCGGCACCGCCAGCGACAGGCTGCCGTAACCTCCTGCCTTGCACGCCGCGATGGCCCGTTTCATCGCCTCGCGAAACGCGTTCGCCGCCGGCTCCGTGCGACCCACTGCGACCTGCGGGCTCACGGCGGCAATTCGTCGAGCGCGGCCACGAGTGACTGCCGGCGCGTGACCTTGGCGTGGCGGGGCGGCAGCCCGGCGGGTTCCAGGAACAGGTGCGAGATCACGATCGTGCCGTGCGCGGGCGCGCGGTCGGCCGGGCGCAGGTGCTCGGTGTCGAAGGGCGACTCGTCGGGAAAGAAGCGCGACGGGATGTGCCGGTTCTTGCCGCGCACCGTTTCCAGGTGCAGCAGGGTCTTGGCCTCGGCGCTGTCGAGGAAACGAATCAGCGGCGGCAGGCAGTCGTCGGGATGCTCGATGAGGATGCCGACCATCACGGCGAGCGGCTGGAACTTGCTGTATTCGCCCGTGACGAACCGCAGCATGCCTTCCTCGCCGCAATAGGCATCGCGCCGCGGCTTGCTGCGGCCGAGCTTCTTGAACTCGAAGACGAGCTCCAGCGGCGGGTCGCAGCGGTCGGAGGTGAACAGGATGTCGGTGCGCTTGCGCTTGTGCACGCGCTTGCCTTGCGCGCTCACGCGGCGGGTTTCGCCCTGCTGCGATTCGTAGTGCCAGAAGCCCGACAACTTGGTCTTGTGCTTGGTCTCGCGCAGGTGCACGCACAGCAGTTCAGTCAGTTCGGGTTCGCGCGACTCGACGCGAAACGTGTCCGGACTGTCCACGGTGGCCAACAGGCTCCACGCCTGGTGCAGGGCGCGCACGACCGCCGGCGCATCTCCCTGGCGGAAGGCCGTCTGCCACGTCAGCCGATCACCCATGCGCCGCCTGCGGCACGGAATCACGCTGCACGAACCTCACGATGGTCGCTGCATCGCGCAGCGCCTGCCGGCGCAACCACAGGCGCTCGGTCTGCGGCTTGATCAGGTACAGCGTGTCGCCCGCCTGGATGACGGTGTCGGGGACGAAGTAGACGCTCTCGCGCACCGATAGCGGCAGCAGCTTGCGCTGGTTGAGTTCGTGCAGGACGGCATAGACCGCGTCATCCGTGCGGCGCGCCACCGGGGCCGGCACGCGCTCGCTGCGCAGTGAAATACGTACCACGCCGAAGGGGCCGGCGCGATCGGCGTCGGTGAGCAGGGTTTCGATTTCGAACTCGCCGCGGCCGTCATGCGTGTCGCGCCAGACCTCGAGCTCCGTGCGCAGGGCGCGGGCATAGGTGTGGGCCCGGGCCACGCTCACGCGCTGGCTGGCGATCTCGAACACGCGCGACAGGCCGTACGGGCGCGTCGACGGGACGATCACCTCGACCGTCTCGTGCACGATCGCGCGCGCTTCGTCATCGAGTTCGAAGTAGGCCTCGATCAGCTGCTGCACGCGCGGGCGCTGCTGCTCCCACAGCGACAAGCGTCCGAGCTCGGGCGCCGCCTCGAGCGCCCGCGACAGCTTGGCGACTTCGCTGACGATGGCGCGTGCTTCGTCCGGACTGCGGTGACGCTCGGGCGGGAAGAACGGGAAGTCGGCGATGTCGCGCAGCGACACGCGATCGCGGTCGCTCAGCAGCTGGTAGAGCTGCATGACCATGAAGTAGCGCACCAGGTCCGAGCGTAGGTACATCGCGGTGAAACGCAGCAGGTCTTCGTCGGCCGGCGGGCCGGCGATCGCGCCCACGCTGCTCATGAAGGAGGCGGGGCCGTTGACGAAGGCCGCGCGAATGCTGCGGTCCGGCGCCGGACCATCCGGGAACAGGATCCGCGGGCCATCGAAAACCGGCAGCAGGTCCTCGAACGGCCGCGGCGTGCTCGGGATCTGCTCGCGCGGGAACGGCAGGCCTTCGCTGGCCACGACCACCGGCAGATCCTTCAGGTGCGCAGGCGTGAGGAACCGCAGGTCCCACAGCGGCTCGGTGGATGTGCGCAGGGCAGCCGGGGCGGCGTTGTCGGTGCGGTGAAAGCCCTTGCAGCGCGTCCAGCGTTTGGTTTTGCCGCGGAACATGTCGCCGAAGGTGCCCCGCAGGCGCAAGGTTGCCCACAGCGCCATGTCGTAGTCGTCGCCCCACATGCGCGTGACGAGCTCGCGGTTCTGGTCGACGATGGCCTGCGTCTGCACGTCATGGCGGTCGACGCCGTGCAGCGTCAGGCGGCCGAACGCCAAGCCGACGTCGGCCTTGGGCACCCAGTATTCGAAAGTCTCGTCGACCGGGATACGCCAGCGCTGCGTGGCGAGCTTCGTGCGCCGCTGCGCGAGCAGCACCACGCACGAGAAGCGGCCGTCGTCGAACAGCAGTTCCTTCAGATCCCCGAAGTTGATCACGCGTTGCCAGCGCACGCGCTCGAGCCACGCAGCCAGATAGTCCTGGCTTGTGGGCTTGAGCAACAGGCTCATGGGCAGGATCAGGCACAGGCGACCGTTGGGTGTCAGCGCGGCTTCCGCGCGCCACGCAAAATCGGCGGCCATCTGGCGCAGCGCCCGCGGCACGGGCTCGGACTCATTCTCTGCCCACACGTCGGCCGACGTGCGCTCGCCCGTCGCGGGTTCGC
>JAKJFB010000157.1 GCA_022705125.1 Pseudomonadota bacterium | reverse complement strand
GCCGCGGGCGACGATGCGCCGCCGGCGCTGCGCTTCAAGGCCGAGGGCATCGCCGAGGCCGGGCTCGCACTCGGGCTGGTGGACGCCGCGGAGCTCGCGGCGCTGCTGGATGCGATCTACCGCGAGTGCTGCGGCGCACCGATCGCGGCGCTGTTCTCATATGCCGCGGCGGACTGCATCGACGTCGCGCGCACGCGCGTGACGCTGCCGTTCGCGATGCGCCGCGCGCCGGTATATCCCGGGCCTGCCGTGGAGACCGGCTGAGCGTGTTGCTGAGCGGCTTTCCGCCGGTGGCGCGCCGCGATGCGCGCGTGCTGATCCTCGGATCGATGCCGAGCGAGGCCTCGCTGGCCCAGGACTTCTACTACGCGCATCCGGCCAACGTCTTCTGGTGGCTGCTGGCCGGGGTGCTCGACTGTCCTGTGCCCATTGACGTCGCCGCCAAGCGGCGCCTGCTGCTCGGGCACCGTATCGCGCTGTGGGACGTGGTTCACCGCTGCCGGCGCCGTGGCAGCCTGGATGCCGCGATCGAGGGCGAATCGGTCGAGGCCAACGACGTGGGCGGCTTCCTGCGGGACCATCCCGGCATCACGCACGTGTTCTTCAACGGCGGCGCCGCGCAGCAGCTGTTCCGCCGCCACCTGGGCAACGCGGTAACTCGCGACCATCCGCGGCTGTGCTTCGCGCGTCTGCCCTCGAGCAGCCCGGCCAACGCCTCGTGGTCGCGTGAGCGCAAGCTCGCGGCGTGGCGCGCGGTGAGCGCGGCGCTGCGCACGTAGGTCCGGATTCATCCGGACAATGTCCGCATGCATGCGGACATGTGTTTCTCAGAAATCCGCTTCGAGTTGTCCGTGTGCGCGCAAGGCCGCGCGTATCTTCTGCGCCTCGGCCGCCAGCGATGCGGCATCGGCGGCGTGCGCCTTCATGAACGACATATCGCCCATCTCGTCGATGGGCAGCAGGTGCAGATGAGTGTGCGGCACCTCGAGGCCCGCGATCATGAGGCCCACGCGCAGCGGCGAGTAGACATCCTTCAGCGCACGGGCAATGCGTTGCGACACCCGCATCAGGTGCATGCTCGTGGCCTCAGGCAGGGCGTCCCAGTGGTCGACCTCGGCACGCGGGATCACCAGCAGGTGGCCGGGGCGTATGGGCTGGATGGTCATGAAGGCGACGGCCTGGTCGTCCTTCCACACGAAATGGCCGGGCAGCTCGCCGTCGATGATGCGGGTAAAAATGCTGGGCATGGCAAATCGTCTCCTGCGTTGGTTGCGCCCGATTATCGGTGATGCCCGCGCGCGCGACAAACGCCGGGCGGTTACAATCGCGCGCTGTGTTCCTGTTGCTGCCGGACGATTCGATGAGCCGATTGCGTTCCTTCGTGATGCTGACCGTGCTGGGCGGGCTGGCGGTGATCCTGCCGCTGGTGCTGTTCGTGGCGCTTGCGCGCTGGCTCATCGGCCTGCTCGCGAACTTCACCGCGCCGCTGGCCGATGCGCTCGGCGCGCATCTGGGCAGCGGCACGCCACTGCCGCTGCTCGCGGTGGTGGCGCTGCTGGTGGCCCTGTGCTTCGTGACCGGACTCGCGGTGCGCACGCGCATCGGCGCGCTGCTGCATGATCGGCTCGATGCGCTGCTCGGGCGGCTCGCGCCCGGCTATCGGGCGGTACGCGACACGGTGGGGCAATTGCTGGGATCGGCCGAGCGCGACGCGCTGCGTGGCGAAGTGGCGCTGGTTGCCATCCACGGGCCCCACTCGCCGGCGCGCCAGCTGGCCATCGTGACCGCGCGCCACGATGACGGCACGCTGACGGTCTACGTGCCGACCGCGCCGGTGCCCACGCAGGGCTTCGTGTACCACCTGCCGCCGGAGTGCGTGCGGCTGCTGCCGGAGGTGTCGGTGACGAACGCGATGCGCATGGTGTTCGCCTGCGGCGCGGGCGCGGCGGATATCCTGACCGGTGCCGTGTGCGGCGTGGTGCAAGGGGTGAGCAGGCCGTGAACGGTTTTTACCAGGGCCTGGCGCAGCAGCTCGCCGGACTGATCGAGGACGAACAGGATTTCATCGCCAATTGCGCCAACTGCAGCGCGCTGCTGATGGCCGGGCTCGAGCACCTCAACTGGGCGGGTTTCTACTTCGCGCGCGAGGGCGAGCTGGTGCTGGGCCCGTTCCAGGGCATGCCCGCCTGCACGCGCATTGCGTGGGGCGAGGGCGTGTGCGGCACGGCCGCGCAGCTCGCCGACTGCATCATCGTGCCGGACGTGCACGAGTTTCCCGGGCACATCGCCTGTGATGCGCGCTCGCGCTCGGAGCTGGTGATCCCGCTGATCTGGCAGGGCGAGGTGCTGGGCGTGCTCGACCTCGACAGTCCGGAGGTCGACCGCTTCGGCGAGGAAGACCGTGACGGGCTTCAGGCCATCGTCGAGGTGCTGCTCGGCGGCTCCGACCTCTGGAGTGCCTTCGGCACTTCCGGCTGAACCGGCAGTTCCCCGAGCAGCGCCGTCAGCACCGCGTCGCAGGGCGCGGCAATCTTCAGGGTGAGCAGGTCGTCGGCGCGCGTGCGGCCCAGGTTGAGCGCGGCGACCGGTTGACCGCGCGCGGCGGCGTGGCGGCAGAAGCGGAATCCCGAGTACACCATCAGCGAGGTGCCGACACAGAGCAGGGCATCGGCCTGTGCGAGCGCATCGAGGCAGGCGGAGACCGTTGGCGCCGGCACCGACTCGCCGAAGAACACCACGTCCGGCTTCAGCGTGCCGCCGCAGCGCGGGCAGTCCGGTACGCGGAACCCGCCCAGGCGCTGCGTCTCCAGTTGCGCGTCGCCGTCCGGCGCGGGTGCTGCGTCCAGGTTCCTGAATCCCGCGTTGTCCCGTTCCAGCACGCGCTGCACCTCGGCACGCGCACATACGGCGTCGCAGCCGAGGCAGCGCACGCGCGCCAGCGAACCGTGCAGCTCGGTCACGGCCCGGCTGCCGGCGCGCTGGTGCAGACCGTCGACGTTCTGGGTAATGAGGTGGCGCACGTGCCCGCGCTGCTCGAGGCTGGCCAGTGCGCGATGTGCGGCATTGGGTTCCGCGGCCCGGAAGCAGGGCCAACCGTTCAGGCTGCGCGCCCAGTAGCGCTGGCGCGCCGGGAGCTCGCGCACGAATTGCGCGCCCAGCACCGGCGGGCCGGGCTTCCAGTTGCCGCTCGCGTCGCGGTAATCGGGTATGCCGGAAGGCGTACTGCAGCCCGCGCCGGTGAGGACCACCAGCCGGGGGTGCTGGCGGATGAAGTCGGCCAGCGCCTGTGCACCACGGGCGATGTTCACCCGGCGAAGCTGCACGCACCGCGCCCGCAGCCACCGCCGCCACAGGGCGGCTCGGGGTTGCGCAGCGCGCCGCTGCTGACCACGCCGGCGGCGCTGATCAGGCGCTCGACCGGGGAATCCGGCGGGATGTCGCCGGGTGCGAGATTGCCCAGCGCGCACAGCTCGGCCCAGGTCGTGGCCTTCTGGCTGAGCGAATGCTTCACTTCGTGGACGGTTCCGGTGGCGAGGCAGCGATAGTCGTAGCTGGGCATTGGGGTCTCCTGTGAGCAGGACGTGACAATTGCATGGCGGCCGCCATTTTACGCCCGCGGCGCGCGGTGGGCAGCCTCGCCGCGTGGCAATGTCCCGTGCGTCGGTTACGATGGCGGCAGCCAGTCAGACTAGGGAGAGCGGGACAATGCAAGGTTTTTGGCGCGCGGGAGCGGTGGTGCTGGGCGCGATGCTGGCGGTGGTGCCGGCCGTGGCCGGGGAGGAGCGGGGGCTCGACTACAACCTGGTGCGGCTGGAGGCCGACGCGGCCGAGGTGCCGAACGACCTGATGCGCGTGACGCTGGCCGTCGAGCACGATGCGCGCGACGCCGCCGCGCTGCCGCCGCTGGTGAACGCCGATATGCGCTGGGCGCTGGATCTGGCGAAGCAGCGCCCGACGGTGAAGGCGCAGAGCGGCGGCTACACCACGCAGCCCGAATACGCCTCGGGGCGCATCGTCGGCTGGCGCGCGATCCAGGTGCTCGAGCTCGAGAGCGAGGACTTCGCCGAGATCACGGCGCTCGCCACCGAACTGCAGCAGAAGCTGCAGGTGCGCGGCATGGAATTCGCGCCGACCCGCGCGACCCGCCTGCGCGTCGAGAACGAGCTCACTGCCGCGGCGCTCGAGGCCTTCGCCGCGAAGGCGAAACTGATCGCGCAGACCATGGGTGCCGCGCGCTACGAGGTGGTCGAGCTGAACGTCGGCGGCGCGCCGCTCTACAAGTCGCAGCGCGGTGCCGAGATGGCGATGATGCGTAGCGCCGATGCGGCCGCGGCGCCCATTGCCGTCGATGCCGGCACGGCAACGCTCACCGTCACGGTGAACGGGCAGATCCAGCTGCGCTGAAGGTCGGGGCGTTGCGCGCTCAGGCGAGCGCGCGCTCGGCGGCCTGCACGGTCTGCAGGATCAGCGTGTTGATCGTCATCGGCCCGACGCCGCCGGGCACCGGTGTGTAGGCCGCGACGCGCTCCGTGAGCGGGGCGAGTTCGATGTCGCCGATGCCCCCCGGATGGTAGCCGGCATCGACCACCACCGCGCCGTCCCTTATCCAGTCCGCGCGGATGAATTCCGGCTTGCCCACGGCACCCACGACGATGTCGGCCTGCCTGAGCAGTTGCGCCAGGCCCTGCGTGCGCGAGTGGCAGATGGTGACCGTGCAGTTGGCGTTCAGCAGCATCAGCGCCATCGGCTTGCCGAGGATCGGGCTGCGTCCCACCACCACCGCATGGCGCCCCGTGAGCGGGATATCGTAGGCCTCGAGCAGGCGCATGATGCCGGCCGGAGTGGCCGACCCCCACGCATGCTCGCCCATG
Organism: Pseudomonadota bacterium; assembly: GCA_022705125.1. Next base: position 1,995 of record JAKJFB010000157.1, on the reverse strand, counting down.
GCCATGCGGCCGAATCCGAGGCAGGTCACGCCGTCGACGTCCTTCGCCAGGGCGATCGCGTCGAAGCAGGCACGCTCGTCGATCTGCGCCGGCACCGGGTGCTGCAGCAGGATGCCGTGGCAGTGCGGGTTGGCATTCAGTTGCGCGATCTTCGCCAGCAGCTGTTCCGTGGTGGTGCTCGCGGGCATCTCGACGGCCGTCGACTCCATGCCGACGCGCTTGCAGGCGTTCTGCTTCATGCGCACATAGGTCGCGGATGCCGGATCGTCGCCGACCAGGATCGTCGCCAGGATCGGCGTCTGCCCGCCGCTGCGCGCGCGGATCGCGGCGACACGCGTGCTCAGTTCGGCTTCGGTTTGCTGGGACAGGGACTTTCCGTCGAGGACGATCGCAGGCATTGACTGGTATTCCGCTGGCGGTGGGTGAAACAGGAGCCGCGCATTTTCGCATCGGCTCATGGCACGGCCAAGCAAAAGGGCCAAATTCACGCCATGCTGCGATTGACGCTCGACAGGGTCGCCATTAACATTCGCGCTCCCGTGGCGGGACCCCGCGGTCCCGGGGCTTCGGGGTATAGCGCAGTCTGGTAGCGCGCCTGCTTTGGGAGCAGGATGTCGGGGGTTCGAATCCCTCTACCCCGACCAATCCGCCGTGACCCGGCGCGACGTTTTCGATGGTGGCCGTAGCTCAGTTGGTAGAGTACAGGATTGTGATTCCTGTTGTCGCGGGTTCGATCCCCGTCGGCCACCCCATTCATCTTCCCGTTCCCGTGCAGACCATTCCCGCTACCTGCGGCGCGTGCGGCGCTGCCGTGCGCGCTCGCCGCTCAACCGGTTAACGACGCAGCGGTGCCGCAGGCAGGGGGATCGGCTCCAGCCCGTCGTCGGGCTCCACTGGCAGCGGGAGCGACTCCGGCGTTGCCGGCGCAGTCGGGGCCGTGGCCGGTGCGAATGCGGGACCGAACGTGGTCTCCTCGGGTGCCGGGACCGGTTCGGACACCATCGGGCTTGTCGCGGGCTCGGGCTCGGGCTCGGGCAGCGCGCCGGGCTCCGGCACCGTGGTGGGAGCGGCGCCTGCGGGCATCGGTTCGGGCACGGTCGTCGGCGCGGGTTGCGCCGCAACCGCCCCGGGCGTCATTGCCGGTGCGGTCTGCACCGGCGCGGCTGCCGGTATTGTCGCCGGTGCCGCCAGAACCGGCCCTGGTTCGGGCGCCGCCTGCACGGTGGCCGGTTCCGGAATTGTCTGCACGGTGGCCGGTTCCGGCGTTGCCGGCATCGGGGCGGGGCCTGGCTCCGGAATGGGTTCCGGGTCGGGCTCGGGAACGGGCTCGGCGGCCTTGGCCGCGGCGCGCATGTCGCCGAGGATGCGATCCACCGCCGCGAAGAAGCGGTTATAGAAGGCCGTGTCGCCGATGGTCTCTTCCGAGACCTTCACCAGCGAGTCGGCACTCTGGCCGATGGGCAGCGAGATCGAGCCCACGGCGCTCAACCCGACGCTGGCGGCGCTGCTGCTCTTCTTGAGCTCGTAGGTGCTGAGCACACCGTTGGCGAACACCGTGCTGCCACTGATATCCGCTACGCAGACCACGTTCATCTCGATGAAGGTGTTGCGGTTGTCCGCGCTGTTGTAAGCCTTGCGCCCCTTGACGTTTTCCTCGCTGGCTTTCTCGATGAGGTAACCCTGGCGCAGCAGGGAGCGGCGCGCGCTCTCGCAGGCGGTGGCTGCGCTGTCGATGGTCTTGAGTTCGAAGGGGCTGTCGTTGGCGAAGCTCTCCGTGGTGTAGACGGCCGTCTTGCTGCAGGCGCCCAGCAGCGCGATGCCCAGGTAAAGGACGAAGGTCTTCGATGCATGCGTCATAACAATTCGTGGTTCCGCGCCGGATGTGCCTGATATGCCTGCAAATTTCCTGGCAACAAATGATACTACTTATTCCCGCCCCGCAGTGGCGGTAGTGGCGGTGCCTATAATGAAAGCGTCATGACCGGCTCGTAAAGA
>JAKJFB010000156.1:279-6869 GCA_022705125.1 Pseudomonadota bacterium | reverse complement strand
CACCGTGGACGTGGGCAGCTCGCTGCGCGGCGGCACGCAGGCGCTGTTGCTGGCGCTGGACGCGGTGCGCGGCGGTTCGGTGCGCGCCGCGCTGGTGGTGGCCACGGACTGCCGCGAGGGGGCCCCGGGCTCGGCGCTCGAAGCCAACGGCGGCGACGCGGCTGCGGCTTTGCTGGTCGGCAACGGCGAGACGCTGGTCGAGCTCGTCGACAGCGCGAGCGAGAGCGCCGAGATAGTCGACGTGTGGCGCCGCCACGGTGACCGCTTCGTGCACGCTTGGGAAGACCGCTTCGTGATCGCGCACGGCTATCTCGAGCCCGCTCGCGCCGCGGTGCGCCGCCTGAACGAGCGCGGACGCTTCGATACCGGCGTCTGCGATCACCTGGTCCTCTCGGCGCCGGATCGCAAGTCGCACGAATCGCTCGCGCGTGTGCTCGGCGGCTTGGCAACCGTCGCCGACCCGCTGTTCGGCAGCGTCGGCGCCTGCGGCAGCGCACACGCCCTGCTGCAACTGGTCGCGCTGGCCGAAACTGCCGAGCCCGGCGCCAGTGCGCTGCTGGTCAACCACGGCGACGGCGCCGATGCGCTGGGGCTGCGTTTCCGTCGCAAGGCCGAGGCGCGCATGACCGCAAGGCTCGCGCGCCGGCTGCCGCTCACCAGTCCGGACCAGTACCGTCGTGCCCGCGAACTGCTGGTCACCGAGTACGCCGGCAACGACTTCCAGGGCATCTCGGCCACGGTGCATCGTCGCGAGCGCGCCGAGGACCTGGCTCTCGCGGGCCAGCGCTGCGCCTGCGGTCACGCGCAGTTTCCGCGCGAACGCATCTGCGGTGCCTGCGGCGTGGCGGATCGATTTACCGACGAGGTGTTCGCCGAGCGCCGCGGGCGGCTGCTCACCTACACGCTCGATGCCTTCTTCCCCACGCCGGAGCCGCCCACCGCGGTCGGCGTGGTGCAGGTCGAGGACGGGCCGCGCATCTACCTCCAGCTCACCGACCTGCCGGCGTCCGACGTGGCGCTCGGCATGGCGCTCGAATTCACGTTCCGGCGCATCCACACCGTGGGCGGGCGGCCCAACTATTTCTGGAAATGCCGGCCACGCGGGGAGGCAGCATGAGCATCGCGGGCAAGGCAGCGATCATCGGCGCCGGTTGCAGCGCCTTCGCCGAGCACTGGACGAAGAGCGCCGAGGACCTGGTGGTGGACGCGGTGCTGGAGGCCTACGCGGACGCGGGCATCGTCGAGCCGGGCCCATCGACGCGGTGTTCGCCGGCTCGCTGTACGCGCCGATGGGCCCGGTGCACGTCACCGAGGCGCTGAAGCTCTACAAGCCCACCACGATGGTCTACAACTACTGCGCCACCGGCACCGAGGCGCTGCGCGCCGCGGTGATGGCGGTGGCCTCGGGCGCGTACGAGACCGTGCTCGCGGTGGGCTTCGACAAGCCCAAGGACCGCGGCGTCTCGGGGCCCAGCGTGAACATCCGCGGCGTGCGCGAGCTGCCCGAGACGCCGGCCGGCTGGTTCGCGCTGTGCGCGGCGCCGTATTTCGCGCGTTTCGGCGCCGGGCGCGAGGATCTCGCGCGCATCGCGGTGAAGAACCACCACAACGGCACGCTGGCGCCGAAGAGCTTCCTGAAGAAAGAGATAACGGTCGAGGAAGCGCTGGGCGCGCGCATGATCGCGTGGCCCTTCGGCCTCTACGACTGCGCCGCGCAGACCGATGGCGCGGCCGCGGTGATCGTCACGCGGCGCGATCTGGCGCGCAACTACCACGACCGCGCGGTGATCGTGCGCGCGGTGGCGAGCGCCTCGGCGCCGCATCCGCACACCGATCCCGCGCACGACTTCCTGCGCTGGAAGCCCACGGTCGCGGCGGCCGAAGCGGCCTACGCGATCGCGGGCATCAGCGATCCGATGCGCGCGATCGACGTGGCGCAGCTGCACGACTGCTTCACGCTCACCGAGCTGCTGAGCTACGAGGATCTAGGCTTCATCGCCAAGGGCGCGGCGCGCGAGCACATCGGCGCCGGCACCTTCGCGCTCGGCGGCGAGCTGCCGGTGAACACCGACGGCGGTCTCAAGGCCTTCGGGCATCCCACGGCGGCCACGGGTCTGCGCATGGTCTACGAGAACGTGCTGCAGCTGCAGGGACGCGCCGGTGCGCGGCAGGTGGCGGGGGCAACGACCGCGCTCAGCCACAACATCGGCGGCTACCCCACGGGCTGCGCCGTCAGCATCCTGAGCCGGGAGTAGGCGATGGAATTCAGCACACTGAAATACGAGCTCACCGACGGCGTGGCGCTGATCACGCTGGACCGTGCGCAGGCGCACAACGCGATCAACTCGGTGATGAGCCGCGAGCTGCCGGCCGTGTGGGGGCACTTCGCCGCGGACGACGCGGCGCTGGTTGCCATCGTCACCGGCGCCGGCGAGCGCGCGCTCTGCGTGGGCGCGGACCTCGCGGACCTGCCGGCCACGGACGGCGAGGGCCGCAACGGCACGCTGGCGAGCATCCGCTGGACCTCGCTGCAGAACGCGGTATGGAAGCCGGTGATCTGCGCGGTGAACGGCATGGCGGTGGGCGGCGGACTGCACTTCGTGGCCGACAGCGACATCGTGATCGCCGCCGAGCACGCGAGCTTCTTCGACACGCACGTGAAGGTGGGACTGGTCGCGGGAATGGAGCCGGTGACACTGGCGCGCAAGATGCCGCTGGAGGCGGTGCTGCGCATGACGCTGGTCGGCGGCAACGAGCGCATGAATGCCGCGCGCGCGCAGGCACTGGGACTGGTGGGCGAGGTGGTGCCCGCGGATCGGCTGCTGGCGCGCGCCTTCGAGGTCGCCGCGATGATCAAGGGCAACTCGCCGGCCGCGATGGCGCGCAGCAAGCGCGCGATCTGGGAGGGCGCCGAGCGCGGTCTCGGCGCCGCGCTGGAACATGCCTGGGAGCTGATCATGCAGCAGAACGCGCATCCCGACATCGAGGAGGGCGCGCGTGCCTTCCTCGAGAAACGCGCGCCGCGCTGGCGTCCCTTCAGTGAATGTTGAGCGAGCGCAGACGACCATGAAAGACATCACGCTGGATGACAAGTACACCGCCACGACCGGGCGGGTCTACCTGAGCGGCGCGCAGGCGCTGGTGCGTCTGCCATTGATGCAGCGCCAGCGCGACCAGGCGATCGGGCTCAACACCGCGGGCTTCATTTCCGGTTATCGCGGCTCGCCGCTCGGCGTCTACGACCTCGCGCTGTGGCAGGCCGAGCGCTTCCTGCGCGAGCATCACGTGCACTTCCAGCCCGGTGTCAACGAGGACCTCGCGGCTACCGCGGTGTGGGGCTCGCAGCAGGTGAAGGACATCGGCGAATCCCCCTGGGACGGCGTGTTCGCGCTGTGGTACGGCAAGGGCCCCGGGGTGGACCGCTCGGGCGACCCGCTGAAGCACGGCAACTACGCGGGCAGCTCGCGCCACGGCGGGGTGCTGGCGCTGTGCGGCGACGACCACGGCGCGCGCTCCTCGACCATCGCGCACCAGAGCGACCACGCGCTGATCCATTTCGGCATGCCGATCCTGTTCCCGGCCACGATCCAGGAATACCTCGACCTCGGGCTCCACGGCTTCGCGCTCTCGCGTTACGCCGGCTGCTGGGTGGGCTTCAAGTGCGTGACCGACGTGGTCGAGGGCTCGGCCTCGGTGGCCGTGGATCCCGCACGCGTGCGCATCGTCGAGCCCCGGGATTTCACGGCGCCGGCGGGCGGCCTGAATCTCAAGCTGGGCATGTTCCCGCTCGCGGCCGAGGCGCAGGTGCTGGCGCGTCTCGAGGCCGCGAAGGCCTACGTGCGCGCCAACGGCCTCGACCGCGTGATCTGGCCCAAGGCACGCACGCACCTCGGCATCGTGAGCACCGGCAAGGCCTGGCTCGACGTGATGGACGCGCTGGCGCAGCTCGGCATCGACGAGACGCGTGCCGCCGAGCTGGGGGTGGCGGTCTACAAGGTCGCGATGGTGTGGCCGCTCGAGCCCGCGGGCATTGCGGACTTCGCCGCGGGCTGCGAGCAGCTGCTGGTGATCGAGGAGAAGCGCCCCGTCATCGAGGAGCAGATCGCGGGCCTGCTGTTCAACCAGCCCCCGGGCTGGCGGCCGCGGCTCACCGGCAAGCGCGACGCCGACGGCGCGCCGCTGGTGCCCTCGGGCGGGGAGCTGAATCCGCTGCTGCTCGCGCGCCTGATCGGCGCGCAGCTGCTGTGCCGCGAGCCCGATGCCGCGCTGGCTGCGCGGCTCGCGGCCCTCGAGCCGCCGGCGGCGGTCGGGGGATTCGCCGGCGGACAGGGCGCGCTGATGCGCCTGCCGAGCTTCTGCGCGGGCTGCCCGCACAACACCTCGACGCGCGTGCCCGAGGGCTCGATGGCGTTCGGCGGCATCGGCTGCCACGGGCTGGCGACCTGGCTGCCCGAGCGCAACACCCCGACGCTCTACCACATGGGCGGCGAGGGCGCGGCGTGGATCGGGCAGGCGCCCTTCACGACGCGAGAGCACGTGTTCCAGAACCTCGGCGACGGCACCTATTTCCATTCCGGGCTGCTCGCGATCCGCGCCAATGTCGCCGCCGGCACGAACATCACCTACAAGATCCTCGTGAACGGCGCGATCTCGATGACCGGCGGCCAGCCCATCGAGGGCGAGAGCTTCGACGGCGGCATCACCGCGCCGCACGTGGCGCAACAACTGCATGCCGAGGGCGTGAAGCGCATCGCGCTGGTCACCGAGGACCTGGCGCGCCACCGCGAGCGCGCGAAGTTTCCCGCGATCACCACCTTCCACCACCGCGACGAGCTCGACGCCGTGCAGCGCGAGCTGCGCGAGCACCCCGGCGTCTCGGCCATCGTCTACGAACAGGCCTGCGCCACCGAGCGCAAGCGCCTGCGCAAGCGCGGCAGGTATCCCGACGTCGACAAGCGCTACCTGATCAGCGAGGAAGTCTGCGAGGGCTGCGGCGACTGCGGCCTGCAGTCGAACTGCATCGCGCTGGAACCCAACGAGACCCGCTTCGGGCGCAAGCGCACGATCAACCAGTCGGTGTGCAACAAGGACTTCTCCTGCGTGAACGGCTTCTGCCCGAGCTTCGTCACGGTCTACGGCGGGCGCCTGCGCGCGACGACCGGCGCCGGGGAGCAGGGCATCGACGAGTCGCTGTTCGCGGCGCTGCCCGAACCGGTCATCCGTGCCGGGGCCGGGGCCTGCAACATCCTCGTCGCCGGCATCGGCGGCAGCGGCATCATCACGCTGGGCGCGCTGCTCGGGATCGCCGCGCACATGGAGGACAAGCCGGTCAGCGTGCTCGACATCACCGGGCTGGCTCAGCGCAACGGTCCCGTGACCAGCCACATCCGCTTCGTCGCGGACGGCGACATTGGCGTGGCGACGCGCATTCCCGAGGGCTCGGCGGACCTGGTGCTGGCCGCGGACCTGGTGGTGGCGGCGGGTGCGGAGGTGCTGGCGCGCATGTCCGGCACGCGCTCGGCGGTGGTCTACAACGCGCACGTGGCGCCTACCAATGCCTTCGCGCGCAATCCCGATCTCGATTTCGACAGCGCGGGCATGGAGGCCGCGCTGGCCGCGCGCACGCGCGCCGACGGCGTATTGCGCCTCGATGCCACGCGCATCGCCACCGCGCTGCTCGGCAACGCCATCGGCGCGAACCTGTTCCTGCTCGGCGCGGCCTGGCAGCGCGGCCTGGTGCCGCTCGCGCGCGCGAGCCTGGAGCGCGCGATCGCGCTGAACGCCACGGCGGTGGAGATGAACCTGCGCGCCTTCAGCCTCGGGCGGCTCGCGGTGAGCAATCCCGCGGCACTCGAGGCCCTGCTGGTCGAGCCGCAGCCGGTGCGGCTGCTCGCCTCGGGTCGCGAGACGCTGGACAGCCTGGTCGCCGATCGCCTCGCCTGGCTCACCGCCTACCAGGATGCCGCGTGGGGCGCGCGCTACGAACAGCTGGTGCGCCGCGTCGCCGCGACGGAACGCGAGAAGACCGGCATGAGCGGCGCACTGGCCGAGGCCGTGGCGCGCAACCTGGCGAAACTCATGGCGTACAAGGACGAATACGAGGTGGGGCGCCTGCTGAGCGGCGAGGTGCTCAGGCACCAGCTCGAGACGCAGTTCGAGGGCGATTACCGCATCGCCTTCAACCTGGCGCCGCCGCTGCTCGCCGCGCGCGACCCGGCCACGGGGCGCTACCGCAAGCGCGAGTTCGGCGCCTGGATGCTGCCGGTATTCGGCGTGCTCGCCAGGCTGAAGTTCCTGCGCGGCACGCCGCTCGATGTATTCGGCTGGTCGGCGCATCGCCGGCGCGAGCGCGCGCAGATAGGCGAGTACGAACAGCTCGTCGAGACGCTGCTCGCCGGACTGCACCGCGGCAACCACGCAATCGCGGTGAAGCTCGCGGCGCTGCCCGAGCGCGTGCGCGGCTTCGACGTGGTGAAGGAGGCAGCGATGGAGCAGGCGGCTACGGCGCGCGCGACGCTGCTCGCCGAGTTCGCCGCCCTCGGTTTCATCGCCGGGGCGCTGGCCGGGGTCGGGGCGACGGGCATCGGCTG
>JAKJFB010000156.1:0-244 GCA_022705125.1 Pseudomonadota bacterium | reverse complement strand
CCGCCAGCAGAGCGATTTTTCCGTCGAGAGCGGCTACGTGCAGACGCTGTGCGCAGCGGTGCAGAACGGCAACCCGCTCTACTGGGACGGCGCAACCGCGGACGACGTCACGGGCGGCCCCACGGCGCCGTTGTCGATGCTGTCGGTATGGTTGCGGCCGCATTTCTGGGCGCCAGGGCGCAGCGCCTCCGTGAAGCCGCTGCAGCTGCACTTCGACCTCAAGGAGCGCCTTGGCTACCCGACG
>JAKJFB010000155.1 GCA_022705125.1 Pseudomonadota bacterium | reverse complement strand
AGCTGCGGCGCATCGCGCTGGCCTTCGCCGCGCTCGCCTGCATCGGCCTGCTCGCGAGCGTGACCGGCCACACCGCCACGGAGGGCACACACCATGCTGCTGCCGACCGCTAAGGACGTGCTCAACGCACCCAACAGCGCGCCGGGGCGCGTGCTCTGCGCCCTGCGGCACGGGCCGATCCCCGTCGAGGAGATCGGCACGCGCGCCCGGGTGCCGTACCGCGAGGCGGTGGCGGCGGCCGACCTGCTGCTGCAGCTCAACCTGGCGTGGCGCGATGGCGATGCACTGCACTACTGCGCGCCCGCGGAACCGAAGCTCGACCCGCTCGCGCTGGTGCGCGAGGCGATGATGCTGAGCACCGAACCGATGACGGTCGGTGAACTCGCGCGAGCAACGGACCTCGACGACTGGGCCGTGCGCGCCATCATCGGAAAAATCGAGGGCTGCAAGCTGGTGCGCTCGCGGAAGGACCGCCGCGCAAACCGGTATCGCCTGACGCCGGCGAAGGAGACGCAGGCATGACAACGGCCATCACTCTGCCCGCAAAGAGCGTGCTCGCGGCGGCGATCGTCGCCGGCGATCCGCGACGGCTGATGCCTGATCCGGACGACAGCGCCACGGCCACCGATCCGCTCATCACGCTGCTCCCCGCGCACCCCGGCGCCCTGCTGGTCGCTACGCGCGAAAGTCTGTGCGCCTACGTCGAGCACATCGACGCCCAGATCGACACCCCGATGCAGTTCCGCGTCCCGCCCGCAGGCATGACGGCTCTGCACGATTGCGACGAGGCGAACGGCACGCTGACGCTGGTCGCCGAGAACGGCCTCGATGCCCGGGCGCATCTGACCATCGCCACCGGCGAGCACGCGGACAGGCCCGTCACCGTCAGCACCGATATTCGCCGCGCCGACCTGAGACAGGCAGATCGCATCTTCGGCCTGCTCGCGTGCATCTCTGCTTACCGGCCCAGTCCCGCTATGCAGGCTGACCCCATCCTGCTGTCACCACTGATCGACGCAGCCATCGTCGCCCGCCGCGACTGCGCATGGCGCGGCATCTATCGCGCCGGGCCGTACCTCGTCGTGCAGTGGCGGAACGTCCGGGCGATTGGCATCTGCGTCGTCATCGACGAAGACGAAGCCGGCGCGCTCGACACCCCGGACTGGGTGCACGCCGTCGCCCCGATCGAGTAACCCGCCGATGCCCGCCGAGCGCCTCGACCTCGCCCGCACCGCCGAAGCACTCGGCTGGCCACTGCACGCCCTCTGCGACGTGCTCTGCCGCCGGCATGTGCTGCGCCGCTGCTCGCGCCCGGTCGGGCGCCGCGGCACCCGGCAGTACTACCTGCCCGCCGACGCGCAGGTGGTCGCCGGCCGATTCGAGGTCCTGCCCGCCGGCTTTCGCGCCGCCGGCGAGCACGTCACCTATCCCCGCACATTCGTCACCGCCGCCGGCCTGCGCTGGCTGCGGGGCGAACTCCCGCCCGCACCGCGCGGCGTTACTGCCTGAGGATTCATTCCATGCAAAAGCAAATTCGCCCCGACCTGTTTGCCCACACGCTTGGGCTCATGCGCGGCGGCACGGCCGCCGCCGAACTCAACGAGAAGTTGGCCGCGCTCTGTACCGCCTGCGGCGAAACCGGGCGGGTTGGCGAGATCAAGCTCGTCATCAAGGTCAAGCCGAACGGCGCCGGCAGCGGGCAGTTCACCTTCATCGACACCGTGACCGTCAAGGCCCCCGAGCACGACCGCCCCGCCACCCTGCTGTTCGAGGACGCGAACGGCAATCTGCAGCGCGAAGACCCGCGTCAGGAACGGCTGCCGCTGCGATCCGCCCCGGAACCCGGACTGCGCCGCGCCGCTGCCGAATAACCCACCACCACCAACCGGAGCACCCAAATGCCTGAGCAAACCATTTCCAGCATTCCCGGCGATATCGCCGCCGCGATCGAAGCCGGGCGCCAGCTCGGCGAACTGCGCCTCGAAAACATCAACGGCTGTCCGCTCGCGCTGGTCCCTGCTGGATATCAACTGCAGGAACTCAAGCACTTGCGCGAGAAGCCGCAGCGCATCGAAGGCTTCGTCTATGCGACGTGCGCCAGCGCGTTTATCGACTACTGGACCCGGTTCGCCACTGAACATTCGATGGCGTTCTTCGATGTCGAAAAGGCAAAAATCGTCGGCATCATCGATTACCACGAGGCCAACGGCACACCGGCTTTCCGGGACCACCGGATTTGCTACGACATTCCGGAAACGCCGGAATGGGGCAAGTGGTCTGGAACCAACGGCAAGGCGATGGATCAGGAGCAGTTTGCCGAATTCGTCGAATCCATGGCCACGGAAATCATTGACCCGCCCAGCGCGGAGATGCTGGAAATCGCACAGACGCTGAGCATCCAGAAGGAGGCTGCATTTTCCAAGGCGATCAGACTGGACAACGGCCAGGTGCAGTTCACGTATCTGGAAAACATGCAGGGCCGGGCCGGGGCACAGGGGAACCTGACCATCCCCGGTCAAATCCGCCTCGGCGTGCAACTGTTCCGCGGCGAGGATCGTGACGAGATCATCGCCCGTTTCCGGTATCGCCTGACCGGCCCATCCCTGAAGCTCTGGTACGAGATGATCCGCCCGCACGAAGTCAAGGACCGCGCCGTGCGCAGCATCGCAACCCGCATCGGCGAAGCCATCGGCCAAGGCCGGCTGATCGAAGCCAGCCTGTAAATCACACGGCCGGCGCCTGCGGGGGCCGGCCGTGGCTTAGGGAGGCATATGAGCGTGCAGCACGATCGACCGATTCTGTTCTCAGCGCCGATGGTCCGCGCAATCCTCGGCCTGCAATGGACGCCGCTGCCGGAAGTGCCGGAGGCCGAGTGATCCACTACCACGGCACGCCTGTCGGCGGAACCCGCATCGACGTGGCTGTGCAGTGGTCAAGGACCACCAGAGGCGGCAGACAATTCGACTTATTCGCAGAGCTAGCCGATAGCGCCGGCTGCGCGAGCAACTACGGGCTATGCGAGAATCCGTAATGACCACCGTCGAGGTTCGCCACTTCCACCTGTTCGCCGGCCTCGGCGGCCTGCAGGCGCGGTTTCGCTGCCTGGGCGGAATCGACGTAGAGGCCTCCGCCGTCGCGGCTGGCCATCGAGTGGCAGGAGCGCTTGTCCTGCGTGCTCGGCGACGATCACGCGGTGCGCCGGCTGCGTTTCCTCGACGTGGTGCTGGAAAGCCTCGCCGACACGAAGGCCGAGACGCTGGCCGAGGAACTCGACGCGCGCTTTGCGCTGATGACGCTGGAACTGGCAGAGCTTCTGCCTGCTCTGGTCGAAGCATTCGGCGGCGAGGCGGGTTATGGAGAACAGCCATGACCAGCGATGAGCGCAGACCGCTGCTGGCGCGAGGCTGCGCTACTGGCAACCATGACGCCCAACGCCAGTTAGGCTTGGTGGCCGGAAAGGAAACTGATGAAGGGTGCCGTTCTGATGAATAAGGTTGCATGCGTTCTTGAGCAGGCCACGTACGCGCCCGGCGACTTGCCGCCGGAAGGATATTTGGAATGGCACGAATGGGCCGAGGTGCAGCACAAGGCCGGCATAAAGCAGGTTCAGTGCTGCCGCTGCGGGCTGTGGCAGACGCCACAGGAGTTAAGCGACGAAGTGATGGAGTATCAGGCGGAGGACAGGCGCGGCAAGGCTGTCACAGTGCGCTCGCCGGTATGCCGCAAGTGTGCGCAGAACTATAAATGTCCGACAAAAACTATGGAAAACGCGCCGGCGCGTCTGGACTTGGCGCGGAAGGAGGTTGAGTGAAAAAGACGGTGATGGCGGTTGACGCAAACGGCCTGATCGACAGATTGCGCCTAGGCCCGTACAGGCGGGAAGGGCGCGAAACTCGCGCAGACATGAATCTAGCGGCCGATCTGATTAACTCGCTGCGCGAGCACATTGCAGACGGAAGCATCGTCTGCGACGCATGCGGAAATGACGCTGGCGACGACCCGCTCCATTTCAGCGGCACGCTGGACGACGGATCGCCGTGCAATCACATCCACTTGTGTGTTTCGTGCGGGAAGGGATGTCAGAGAATCGAAATACGTCATGGCATGGTCTGCACTCACTCCGAGATGGCCGCAATGGACAATCAGGCCGCGCCGTGACCCTCCCGCTGCCCCTGCACGCACTGCACAGCCCCTCGCTGCGCCGCATCGACGCCGCCGTGCTGATCGCCTGCTGCAAACGCAAGGCCTCCGCGCCGGCGCCGGCGCGCGAGTTGTACCGCGGCGACCTGTTCCGGCTGGCCATGCGCTGGGCCGAGTCGGCCGGGTTGCCTTGGGCCGTGCTGTCCGCCGCGCATCACCTCGTGCTGCCCGGCCAGATCGTCGCGCCCTATGACACGACGCTTGCCGATCTGAGCGATACCGCGCGCGTGGTCTGGGCGCGGCTAAGCGTCATCGAGCTGTTTCGCCGCGTGGGGCATCCGGCGCGGTGCGTTCTTTTGGCAGGCGCGAAATACCGCGAGCACGTCGAGACCGAACTCCGATCGCGCGGCGTGCTGGAAATCGAAACGCCCCTCGCCGGGCTTGCGATCGGACTGCAGAAGCAGCGACTGGCAGCAATGATCGTCGAAGCGACGGGCAGCTCGCGCGGCACGAAGGACGAATCATGAGCACCGTCGAAATCCGCCACTTTCATTTGTTCTCCGGCCTCGGTGGTGCCGGGGCAAATGAGGCTGTTCGAAGGTGATTGCAATGCATGAGTTCGCGCACGGCATCATTCACTGCGTCAGCGTGTCCGGCGGAAAGGACTCGACCGCCACCCTGCTGATCGCGCTGGAGCGGTTCGGTCGCGAGCGCGTCATGCCCATTTTCTGCGACACGGGCAACGAGCACGCGGCCGTATACGACTACCTGACCTATCTGGAGTGCGCGCTCGGCGTGCGCATCGAGCGGCTGCGCGCCGACTTCTCTGGCGAGTTCGCCCGCAAGCGGATGTTCATCGCGCGCGACCAGCGCACGGGGCGCGATGATCGCGGACGGCGGCTGCGCTGGAGCAATCGGCGTAAGCGCGAGGCACTGGCGGTGCTACAGCCGTGCGGGAACCCGTTTTTGGATTTGTGCATGCTCAAGGGCCGGTTCCCGAGCCGCACGGCGCAGTTCTGCACCGAGCGCTTGAAGCGCGATCCGGCTGTGTCGTTCCAGATCGATCTGATCGACGCCGGATGCCACGTCGTGAGCTGGCAGGGCGTGCGCAGGGACGAGTCGCAGCGCCGGCGGTCCGCGCTGCGCTTCGAGCGGCTGGCGCCGCGGCTCGACGTGTACCGGCCGATCGTCGACTGGACGGCGGCGCAGGTGTTCGCCTTCTGCGCATCCCGCGGCATTCGCCCGAATCCGCTGTATCTGCAGGGGATGAGCCGGGTCGGGTGCATGCCCTGCATCAATGCCGGCAAGGCGGAGATCGCAGAGATCGCCCGCCGGTTCCCTGAGCACTTCGAGCGAATTGCGCAATGGGAGCGGCTGGTTTCGGCCGCCGCCAAGCGCGGGTTCACGTCGTTTTTCCACAAGATCGAGCGCCAGGAGACGGATCGCGAGGCATTCGACATGAATCGCGTCCACGCAGTAGTCGAGTGGTCGCGCACCGCGCGCGGCGGTCGGCAATTCGACCTGCTGGAGGCGCTGGCGCCGAGCAGCGGGTGCGCCAGCAGCTACGGGCTGTGTGAGGGGGCGGCATGACCCTGATCCCCCTGACCGTCTGGGCCGCCCGCACCTACGGCGAGCACGCCCCCGCCCTCGCCACCCTGCGCCGCTGGGCGCGCGACGGCCGCATACAGCCGGCCGCCCGCAAACACGGCCGCACCTGGTTCGTCGAGCCCGGCGCCTGCTACCAGCCGGGCGACGAACCAGCCCCGGCGCCTGCTACCCTGCCTGCCGTCCATCCCGCCGCGCAGCCCGATCCAGCCCGGGCGCGCCGACTAGCCGAGATCATCCGTGGCCGCGCGACCGCGTAAACGCCGCAGCGACCGCGAGCTGCCGCCGAACCTGTACCTCGACCGCGGGCACTACCGCTACCGCAACCCGACCACCGGCAAGCGCTACACGCTCGGCACCGACCGCGCCCGTGCCATCGCCGAGGCGGTCGAAGCCAATGCGGCGCTCGCCGGCATCATCGACCGGCCCCGGCTGCTCGACCGCATGAGCGATGAGCCAGAGCACACGCTGAGCGCGTGGATAGAGCGCTTCGCCGTCGAACTCGCAGACCGACAGCTCGCTGCCGGCACCGCCGAGGCCTACGGCCGCTACCTCGCCCGCGTCGATGCCGCGCTCGGCAACATGCCAATCGCCAGCATCAGCACCCGGCACATCGCCGACCTGCTCGCCCCGATCCGCTCCGAGCACCCGCGCACCGCCGCCGTGCTGCGCTCCCTGCTCGGCGACCTGTTCCGCAGCGCGATCGCCGCCGGCTGGTGCACCGCCGACCCGGTCGCCGCCACCCGCTCCGTGCGCGTCACCGTCCAGCGCGCCCGCCTGACGCTGGAGCACTGGCAGGCGATGCACCGCTGGAGCAGCGAGCATCAGCCGCCGTGGGCAACGCGGCTGCTCGAACTCGCGATCCTGACCGGCCAGCGGCGCGAGGATCTGCGCGAGATGCGCTTCCGCGACATCGTCGACGGTCGGCTCTGCGTCGTGCAGGGCAAGACCGGCGCCCGCGTCGCGCTACACCTCGGGCTGCGCCTCGACGCGATCGGTCTGTCCCTCGAAGAAGTCATCACGCGCTGCCGCGACGCCTGCGTGTCGCCGTACCTCCTGCACCACAGCACCCACACCGGCCGCGCCGCCCCCGGCCACCGCATCCGCCCCGCCACCCTGTCCAGCGCCATCGCCGAAGCCCGCGACGCCGTTGATATCATTACCCC
>JAKJFB010000154.1 GCA_022705125.1 Pseudomonadota bacterium | reverse complement strand
CGCCTTGCCCATGGTCTTCTTGATGTAGCGCGCGACGCCGGTGATCGTGCCGCCGGTGCCCACGCCGGCCACGAACACGTCGATATTGCCCTCGGTGTCGCGCCAGATCTCGGGGCCGGTGGTGCGCTCGTGAATCGCGGGATTGGCGGGATTGCGGAATTGCTGCAGCATCAGGTGGCGCGCCGGGTCGGAGGCCACGATCTCCTCGGCCTTTGCGATCGCGCCTTTCATGCCCAGCGCGCCGTCCGTGAGCACCAGGTTGGCGCCCAGCGCCGTCATCAGCTGGCGCCGTTCGAGGCTCATCGTGTGCGGCATCGTCAGGGTGAGCCGGTAGCCGCGCGCGGCCGCCACGAACGCGAGCGCGATGCCGGTGTTGCCGCTGGTGGGTTCCACGAGCTCGATACCCGGCTTGAGGCTGCCGTCCTCCTCGGCCGCCCAGATCATGCTCGCACCGATGCGGCACTTCACGGAAAAGGCCGGGTTGCGGCTTTCGAGCTTGGCGTAGACCTTGCCTTCGGCAACGCGGTTCAGACGTACCAGCGGGGTATTGCCGATCGAGTAGCTGTTGTCGGGGAAGATGTTCATTGCGGTGCTCCTCTGCCCGGAATGTACTGTTTCGGTCCAGCGACCGGGGAGCTCAAGGCTACTACCGGCGCCGGGGCAAGTCCACGCGCGCCTGAGCGCAATCGCGGTGCGCGATGAGCGCTTTGGACAGTCCGTCGCCGGCCGGTTTTCGTTTAGACTGCGCGCCGGGAAGCGCGTTGCGGCGCGCACGCGCAGCCACTGATGCGGAGTCGGATCGAATGAGTTTCAAGGGTACCGAACGTTACGTCGCCACGGCGGATCTGCAGATGGCGGTCAATGCCGCGGTGACGCTGCAGCGTCCGCTGCTGATCAAGGGCGAGCCGGGAACGGGCAAGACGCTGCTTGCCGAGGAGGTCGCCATCGCGCTGGGCAAGCCGCTGATCCAGTGGCACATCAAGTCGACCACCAAGGCGCAGCAGGGCCTCTACGAATACGACGCGGTGTCGCGGCTGCGCGACAGCCAGCTCGGCGACGCGCGCGTGCACGACGTGCGGAACTACATCCGTCCCGGGCCGTTGTGGCGGGCCTTCGCAACGGAGAGCCGGGTCGTGCTGCTGATCGACGAGATCGACAAGGCGGACATCGAGTTCCCGAACGACCTGCTGCTCGAGCTCGACCGCATGGAGTTCCATGTCTACGAGACCGGGCAGACCGTGCGCGCGCGCCAGCGCCCGATCGTGGTGATCACCAGCAACAACGAAAAGGAGCTGCCGGACGCCTTCCTGCGCCGCTGCTTCTTCCACTTCATCAGTTTTCCCGACCGCGAGACGATGATGCGCATCGTCGACGTGCACTATCCCGGCATCAAGCGCGAACTGGTGAGCGATGCGCTGGACATATTTTTCGATGTGCGCAGCGTGCCCGGGCTGAAGAAGAAGCCCTCGACCTCGGAGCTGATCGACTGGCTGAAACTGCTGATGGCCGACGACATCCCCGAGGAGGTGCTGAAGAACCACGATACGACGAAGGCCATTCCGCCGCTCTACGGCGCGCTGGTCAAGAACGAGCAGGACGTGCACCTGCTCGAGCGCCTGGCGTTCATGCACCGGCGCGAGAGCCGGCGCTAGGCCGGCACGCAGTCAGGGCCGGGCTTTTCGCGATGCTCCTCAATTTCTTCCAGGGCCTGCGCAACGGCGGCGTGCCGGTCTCGATCCGGGAATACCTCGATCTGCTGGGCGCGCTGCGCCAGCGCCTCGCATTTGCCGACATCGACGCGTTCTATTACCTGAGTCGCGCGGTGCTGGTGAAGGACGAGAAGTACTTCGACAAGTTCGACCGTGCGTTCGCGGCCTATTTCAAGGACATCGAGACGTTCGATGACCTCCTCGACGCGCTGATCCCGGACGAGTGGCTGCGCAAGGAATTCGAGAAGTTCCTCAGCGAGGAAGAGAAGGCGAAGATCCAGTCGCTGGGCGGCCTCGACAAGCT
Source organism: Pseudomonadota bacterium (assembly GCA_022705125.1). The sequence goes on along the minus strand of JAKJFB010000154.1, from coordinate 4,908 downwards.
GATCGAGGAATTCAGGAAGCGTCTCGCCGAGCAGAAGGAGCGCCACCAGGGCGGCAACAAGTGGATCGGCACCGGCGGCACCTCGCCGTTCGGCTCCGGGGGCTACAACCCGGAAGGCATCCGCGTCGGTCCCGAGGGTGGCCAGGGACGCGCGGTCAAGGTCTGGGAGAAGCGCGAATTCAAGAACCTCGATGATTCCGTCGAACTGGGCACGCGCAACATCAAGCTCGCGCTCAGGCGGCTGCGCAAGTTCGCGCGCAGCGGCGCTGCCGATGAACTCGACATGCCCGACACCATCCGCTCCACCGCGAAGAACGCCGGCCTGCTCGAGCTGAAGATGGTGCCCGAGCGGCACAACACGGTGAAGGTGCTGCTGTTCTTCGACGTCGGCGGCTCCATGGACCCGCACGTGCGCACCTGCGAACAGCTGTTCTCGGCCGCGCGCACCGAGTTCAAGCACATGGAGTATTTCTACTTCCACAATTTCATCTACGACTCGGTGTGGCGCAACAACATGCGGCGCCAGAGCGAGAAGATCCCGACCATCGACATCCTCCACAAGTACCCGCACGACTACAAGGTGATCTTCGTCGGCGATGCCTCGATGTCACCCTACGAGATCCTTCAGCCCGGCGGCAGCATCGAGCACTGGAACGAGGAATCGGGCGAGCAGTGGATGCGTCGCGTCGCCGAGACCTACGCCAAGCTGGTCTGGCTGAACCCGGTCGCCGAGGCGCACTGGGAGTTCTCGCAATCGGTCGACATCACGCGGCGCCTGGTCGAGGACCGCATGTTCCCGATGACGCTCAAGGGCATGGAAGACGCGATGGGATACCTGAGCCGCTGACGGCCGGGCATTCAGCGCCCGAGCCGGGCGCGGAAGGCCACCAGCGCGGCGGTCACGGCCACGTTCAGCGATTCGACGCCGTTGGCCATCGGGATGCGCAGGTTCTCGTCGGCGAGTTCCCGCACCGCGGGGCTGACGCCAGCGGTCTCGCCGCCCAGCACGAACACCCGCGCCCTCTCGTCGAGGCGATCGAACAGGCTGAGGCGCGCGTGGCCGTCGAGGATGCTGATCTTCCAGCCGCCGCGGCGCAGTTGCGCCAGTGCCTCGGGCAGGCTGTCGCAGCGCAGCAGCGGCGCGTGGAACACCGTCCCCGCGCTCGACTTGATCACCAGGGGACAGATGTCGCAGCCACCACGGCGCGGCAGCACGATGCCCTGGCAGCCGCCGGCGGCCGCCGAGCGGATCAGCATGCCGAGGTTCTGCGGGTTGGTGACGCCATCGACCGCGAGCAGCGCGGCGCCCGGTTCGGGCGCCAGCGGCATCAGTTCGGCGAGCTGGCGGTAGCCCGGCGTGCGCACGTCGGCCGCGACCCCCTGGTCCTCGCGCGCGTGGCGCGAGATGCGGGCGAGCTCCGCGCGCTCGTGCCGCACGATTTCCGCCCCTTGCGCACGCGCGAGCGCCTCGATCTCCTCGAGCAGCGGGGCGGGCTTGTTGCTCTTCGCCAGGTGCAGTCGCTCGCAGGCAACACCTTCGGCCTGCAGCGCTTCGAGGACGGTCTTGCGGCCGTAGACCGTGAGGCAGCGCCCGAAGCGGGACTTGCGCTGCTGGTAGCGGTCCGTGGGGAGATCGGGCGGCGTTTTCATGGGCGGGATGCGCCGGTTGCAGGGCGCACGATGGCCGGCGCTCGATGCGCCGGCGCGCGGCCGGGGAGCGGGGGCTTCGCGATCAGTCCCGCCCCTGCATGCGCGCGATGTAGCGTTCGGCGCCGGCATTGGCCTGGTCGCGGGACGGGTAGGGTCCTTCCTGCGTCTTTTCGCGGGTGACGAAGAACCATTGTCCGTTGATCTGGCAGAAGCGGTCCGAGCGGAAGTTGAATGGATTTGGCTCGCCGGCCCGGCAGTACGTCATCGGTTTTCTGTCGTTGGGTGGTTTTCACTGGGTGAAGCAAGTTGCATGCCCGGCAACAAAACGACGTGATAATCATACGCTTCCTCCCGGAGGGTGCGTCGACGGCAGCCTGCAATGTAAAAAAAGTTGACAAAAATCAAGTCGATAGGCGCCGGATGCGCCCTGCATCCCACTGCGCGCGCCGATCGGGAAACAACGCCCGGGCCGGACCCGGACCGGTGTGCAATGCGCCGTCGATCCCGCGCTGCCGTGGAACGCATGGCGGTCCTTCGCGGCGCGGCGCGGCAACCCCGGTCGTGCTCAGTCGTGCCAGCCGGGCGTCAGGCGCAAACCCTCGGCGAGTTGCGTGCGGGGTGTCCAGCGCAGTGCGGCGGTGATCGCGCTGTTGTCGCAGACCCAGTCGGGGTGGCGCAGTTCGCGGAGCTTTTCCGGCGTCAGCATCGGCGAGCGTCCGAGCAGGCGGCCCAGCGCGCGGTTGCCGCGTGCGATCAGTTCCAGCGGCGCGCGCGGGATTTCCCAGGCGCGGATCTCGCGCCCGCAGGCCGCGCCCACGATCGCGCACAGCAGGGTCCAGTCATAGCCGCCGTCGTGGCCGTCGTGCAGGCTCCAGGTTGCCGTGGGCGTCGCGGGGGCGTCCAGCCAGGCTCGCGCGGCATGCGCGAGGTCGTCGACGAAAATCAGCGACAAACGGTCCGCGGCCCTGCCCGCGCAGGGCGCGCGCCCCGTGCGGGCCATGAAGCGGAACACCGGCAGCATCTCGCGATCGCCCGGACCGTAGACCGCCGGCGGGCGCAGGATCGTGACGGGACGCGCGGCGGCGCGCCTCAGCAGCAATTGCTCCGCGCGCTGCTTGCTGCCGGCGTAATGCGAGAGCGCGGGCTCGCGCGCTGCGAGCGACGAGAAGAAGAGCAGGCGGGCGTGTGGCGCGGCGGCGTCCATCGCCGCCAGCAGCGCGGCGCTGCCATCGACGTTGGCGGCGTCGAAGTCCGCGCGGGTAGCACCGCGCACGGCGCCGGCCAGATGCAGCACGGCGTCGGCGTCGCGCACCAGTGCGCGCAGCGCCTGCGGCGTGGCGAGGTCTCCGGGCACGATTTCCACGCCGGGTGCGAGCAGGTGACGCGCCGAGGCCGCGTCGCGCGCGAGCGCGCGCACGAGGTATTGCGGCGATTCCAGCAGGGAGGCGATGCGGCGACCGATGAACCCGGTCGCCCCGGTGATCGCGACGCGCACCTCAGGGCCGTGCCGGTGCGCGCTGCGGGCTCAGGCCGAGGCCTGTTTCAGTGACATGCCTTCGGCGATGGCGGCCACTTCGGCCAGGTCGTGCGAATCCATGAAGTTCTGCCGGGCCTTGGAGCGCGACAGCTTGCCCGAGGAGGTGCGCGGGAGGGTGTGAGGCGGCACCAGTTCGACGTAGCAGTCGATGCCCATCTCGATACGCACCAGTCGCGTCAGGCGGTCGATCAGCGCGGCGCGGCGGTTGGCATTCGTCTCGCGGCATTGCACCACCAGCACGCAGACCTCGCGGCTCTCCGGGCCTGGCACCGAGAACGCGAGCGCGTCGCCGACGCGGGTCTCGTCCTGGTGCTCGGCGAGGTATTCCAGATCCTGCGGCCAGATGTTGCGGCCGTTGATGATGATCAGGTCTTTCTGGCGGCCGGTGATGACGAGGCTGCCCTCGACCGAGTAGCCGATGTCGCCCGTGTTGAGCCAGCCGTCCGCGCTGAGCGCTCCGCCAATGTCCTGCGGGGCGTTGAAGTAGCCCGACATCACGCTGGGGCCGCGCACGAATATCGTGCCGGTGTGCCGATCGGGCAGCAGGGCACCGCGCTCGTCGCGGATTTCCATCTCGTATTCCGGCAGCGGTTCGCCGCATTTCACGAACGCGCGCGTACGCCTCGATTCGTCGCCCTGCGCGACCGGCAGGGCCTTGCCGTTGTCGGCCAGTTCGTCGAGATCGATGCGATCGGTCTGGTAGCCGGTGAACAGCGGCGCGAAGCTGACGGCGAGCGAGCATTCCGCCATGCCGTAGCAGGCGAGGAAGGCGCGCGCGTCGAAGCCCGCGGGCGCCAGCGCCTCGGCGAAGCGGTCGAGCGTCTCCCAGCGGATCATCTCGGCGCCGATGCCGGCGACGCGCCAGTTGCTGAGGTCGTAGCGCGCGGCTTCGCCCTCGCGCAGGCGTCGCGCGCAGAGCTCGTAACCGAAGGAGGGGCTGAAGGATATCGTCGCCTTGGTCTGCGACATCAGGGCCAGCCACTGGCGCGGGCGCATCGCGAAATCGCGCGTGTCCATGTAGTCGACCGACATCTGCGAGGCCACGGGCACCAGAACCAGGCCGACCAGGCCCATGTCGTGGTAGAACGGCAGCCACGAGAAGCAGCGGTCGCCTTCGCCGATTTTCACGCCGTGCGCGATGATGCCCGACAGGTTGCTCATCACCGAGCGGTGCGTGATGATCACGCCGCGCGGGAAGCGGGTGCTGCCCGAGGTGTATTGCAGGTACGAGACATCGTCGGGCCCGATGGCCGGCAACGCGTCGGGGCTCTCGGGCAGGGCGTCGAATTCCGCCGGTTCGCCGATCATGCGCAGTTCGAGGCCCTCGGTCGCCTCGACCACGAAGGGCATGAAGGCCTCCGAGGCGATCGTGACTGCCGCGCCGCTGTTCTCGATCAGGCCGCGCAGCTGCGAGACGAAGCTCTGGTGTCCACCGAGATTGATGGTCGCGGGCAGGGCGACAGGAATCAGCCCGGCATACTGGCAGGCGAAGAACACGCGCAGGAAATCGGGGTGCGTTTCCGCCACCATCGCAACCCGGTCACCCTTTACCAGGCCGAGCCCCGTGAACTTGCGCGCCAGCACCAGGCACTGCGCCCGCAGATCCGTATAGGACAGCGTGGCGTACAACTGGCCGCGACCGCTGTAGAAGTTGGTTCCGGTCGCCCCGTCTGCGGCGTAGTCGAGTGCCTCCGCCAGCGTCGTGAAGTCAGCCCCGCGGA
>JAKJFB010000153.1 GCA_022705125.1 Pseudomonadota bacterium | reverse complement strand
CCTGCTCAAGGTCGCACTGCGCAACATCCGCCGCCACCGCCGCCGCTCGCTGGTGACGCTGGCGACCGTCGCTTCCGCCGTCATCGGCATCGTGCTGTTCGGCGGCTTCATCGAGGCCAACTACACGGGCCTGCGCGAATCGGTGATCCGCAGCCAGTACGGCCACGCGCAGATCCACGTCGCCGGCTACGAGGCCGGGCACCGCGCCGATCCGGACAAGGTGCGGCTGTCACCGGAAAGCGCCGAGGCCGTGCGCACGCTGCTCGAAAAGGACAGGCACGTGCTGATGAGCTCGCGCCGCATCGAGTTCGCGGCGCTGCTCGGCAACGAGAAGACCAGCCAGGCGGTGATCGTGCGCGGCGTCGATCCGGACACCGAGGCGCTGATCAACTCGGCGCTGACCATCATCGCCGGCGACGAGCTGGCCGCGGACGACGCCGACGGCGTGCTGCTCGGCGAGGGCCTCGCGCAGGCGCTGAACGTGAAGCCGGGCGCGACGCTGACGATGCTCGGCAGCACCGTCGACGGCACGATGAACGCCGTCGACGTGCGCGTCGCCGGCATCTTCAGGAGCTTCGCGACCGAGTACGACGACCGCGCCGTGATGATGGGCCTGACGCGCGCCGGCGAGCTGCTCGGCACGCCCTCGGTCGATACCGTCGTCGTGCTGCTCGATGACACGGCCGCGCTCGATGGCGTCATGGAGCGCTTCGGTGCCGCCGCGAAGGACGCGGGCCTGAAGCTCGAATGGCAGACCTGGGCGCAGCTCGCTTCCTACTATCACAAGGTCGTCGCGCTCTATGACGGCTTCTTCCTGTTCATCGCGCTGGTCATCGTCGTCGTCGTGATGTTCGGCATCACCAACACCATGCTGGTCGCGGTCATGGAGCGCACCGCCGAGATCGGCACGCTGCGCGCGCTCGGCACGCGCCGCGGCGGCATCGTCCGCCAGTTCCTGACCGAAGGCGTGGTGCTCGGGACCGGCTCGGCGCTGATCGGCGTCGTGCTCGGCATCGTCGCCGCGCATGGCATCACCGCCCTGGAGATCATGATGCCGGCCCCGCCCGGCTCGTCGAAGGGCTTCCCGCTGCGCATCGAGGATGTGCCGGGCCTGTGGATCGGCTGCGTGCTCGCGGTCGCCGGCATCGCCGCCTTCGCGACGCTGCTGCCGGCCGTGCGTGCCGCCCGCCAGCCGGTCGTCACCTCGCTGCGCCACGTCTGATCCCGATCACAACGGAACACGCCGTCTTTTCAGCCCCTCCCCCCTCGCGGGGGAGGGGTTGGGGAGAGGGGGATGAACAACACTGGTTCGTGTGACTGATCTGACCCCCGCCCGATACCCCCGGAGGACTCTCACCATGCTGCCCCGAATCCGTTCCCTGCACCCGCTGCGCGTCGCGCGCACTGCGTTGCTCGCCCTGCTGTTCGCCGCCGCGCTGCCGGCCGCGCCCGACGCCGTGGCGCTGCTCGAACGCGCCGACGGCTACCGCAACTTCCGCGGCAAGCCGTTCGCCTTCGACCTCGGCCTGACCAGCATCGAACCCGGCGAGTCCGAGCGTTCGTTCAGGCTGCGCGCCGAGATCCTCGACCCGCACACCTCGCTGGTCAGCTACATCGGCCCGGCCACCGAGCGCGGCAAGGCGCTGCTGATGAACGGCAGCAATCTGTGGTTCTACTCGCCGTCGAGCAGCAAGCCGATCCGCATCACGCCGCAGCAGCGCCTGCTCGGCGAGGCCTCGAACGGCGATGTCGCGAGCACGGACTTCTCCGGCGACTACACGCCGGTGTGGCTGGCCAGCGAGTCCGTCGACGGCGTCGCCTGCCAGAAGCTCGAACTGACCGCCAAACCCGGCACGCTCGCGACCTACCAGAAGCTGCACCTGTGGCTGCGCAGCGACGACGCCCGCCCGGTCAAGGCCGATTTCTTCGCGCCGTCCGGCAAGCTGCTGAAGACCGCGTACTACCGCCGCTACGAGCCGGTCGCCGCCGCCGGCGGCAAGCCGCAGCTGACCGAGATCGAGATCGTCAGCGCCGCCGGCGAGGACAAGCGCACGCTGATGCGCTACGAGAACTTCTCGCTGGCCCCGCTCGCGCCCGAGCGCTTCAGCCTCGGCAACCTCGGTAAGTCCCGGTGAGCGCGCGCCGCCTTGCGCCCGTGGCGGCCGCTGCGCTCTGGAGTGCGAGCCCGTTCGCGCTCGCCGACTTCTCCGACTGGCCGGCCAGCGTCGAGCTGTCCTTCGAACGTGACCCGGCGCACGCCGACACGCGGCTGAACCCCGACGGCCGCATCGTCGACACGCCCGACCCCTCGACGCGCGCCGCGCTGCGCCTGCAGCCGAAGCTCGACGGCGGCGATGTCTCGCTGCGCGCCGACCTCTGGGCCGAATGGCGCGAGGAGGACTCCATCAGCGACGGCGGCCGGGTGTTCGCGCAGGAGGCGATGCTTGACCTGCGCTTCTCGCCGGCCGTGACGGTCTCGGGCGGTGTCGCGCCGTTTCGCTGGGGCACGGCCTACGTCTGGAACCCGTCGAACCCGTTCCCGGACGAGCAGCGCAACTTCACCGACCGCGCCCGCACCTGGCGCGCGCCGGGCACGCCGCAGCTCGGCCTGGAATGGACCGGCAGCGCGGACACGATCGGCGTCTACGGCGTGAGCTACCGGCCGACGACGGCGCTGTACGGCCGCCCGATCGACCTCGATCGCGAGCCGGCGGTCGCCGTGCGCTGGCGCCACCAGTTCGAGGCCGCCGACCTGACGCTGACCTTCGCGACCCCCGAACGCGAACCGTTCTTCGGCGCGGCGCTGTCAGCGACCGTCTCGGATCAGCTCGAACTGCACGCCGAGGCCGGCGTGCGCGGCAAGCGCCAGACGCTGCTGCCGGTGGCGCGCGACATCCCCGGCCCCGGCGGCACGGTGCCGCTCTACACGCTGGAGCGCGACGACGATGCCGGGCGCAGCCTGCAGTGGCTGGTCGGCGGCCAGTACACGACCGAGGGCCTGACCAACGTCATCGTCGAGTTCTACCGCAACGGCGAGGGCTACTCGGATCGTGAGTACGACCACCTGCTCGACTACGCCGACGATGCGACCGCCCGGCTCGATGACCCGCTGTTCGGCGGCGCCTACGCCGGCTATCTGGCCGGGGCCAACGCGCTGACCGGCATGATGCGGCGCAACTACGGTTTCGTGCGCCTCAGCCGCGACCGCGCCATCGGCGACTTCGACCTGCGCGGCTACTGGCGCTACGGCTTCGACGACGGCAGCAGCCTCGGCGGCGTCGCGCTGATCCACCCGCTCGGCGACAGCGCCCGCGTGCGCGCCAACCTCGAGGTCTACGGCGGCCGCGCCGACTCCGAGACCCGGCTGATCCCGAGCCGCGGCAGCGCCGTCATCGCACTCGAAATGCTGTTCTAGGCGGCTCGCCGCGCATCCCCGGAATCCACCGCCCGCGTCCGTTTCAGGACGCGGGCCGGCCCGACGCACGCCCGCGCCGGCCACGAATGACGCCACGACGACACGACGAAAGACGCCTGAACACCCCGAACATCGCTGCAAGAACATGATTTTCAAGTCCCTCTCCCCTCGCGGGAGAGGGGTTGGGGAGAGGGGGAACCGCCGGCACCGCGCCGGCCAGTATCCGCGCCGATCCGACGCATCCGACGACCGATCCGATTCAGAAAGCCATCACCGGAGACCGCCATGACCTTCACGACGCCGATCCAGTCCTGCACGCCCCGCAAGCCCCGCAGCACCGCACTGACCCGCGCCGCCGCCCTGCTCATCCTCGCCGCCGGCCTGCTCGGCGGCTGCGCCCGCGAATTCCCAGAGGTGCCGATGAGCGCCGCCGATGCGAAGTTCGCCAAGGATCTCGCCGGCCAGACCGACCCCGACAGCCGGCTCGCCTACGGCAAGCTGATGTTCATGCACAACCACATCGACGAGGCCGACGCCGCGCTGGCGCCGCTCAGCAAGGCCGAGCCGGACAACGCCGAGGCGCTGGCCTGGCGCGCCGCCAACGACTGCAAGATCGCCGGCCGCCGCGGCCCGTGGCTGATGGGCTTCGACAAGCTCTGGCTGGTGCGCAACTGCCTCGACGACCTCGACCGCGCCGGCAAGCTCGCGCCGCAGGACTTCACGGTCGCGCTGGTACGCATGCGCACCGGCGCCGAGGTCAACGTGATGGGCTCGCTCGACACCGCCAAGACCATCCGCACCGACCTCGCCCCGAAACTCGCCACGCTGCCGGCCTCCGCCCGCGCCGCGTACCTGATCGCCAGCGCCCGCATCGAAGCCGCCGATGGCAAGCCGGCCGAGGAACGCAAGCTGCTCGAACAGGCCGCGGCGCTGAACGCCGATGCGCAGTCGGTGGCGGAGGCGAAGATGCTGATGGGGGCGGTGAAGGGGTGAGGCGAGCTGTGGTTCCGCACGGCTGCTAGCTTGTCAGTCACGACAAGCTCGCCCCGACGCACATCCGCCTGCGCGCACCACCGGCGCAACTCGGAAGGCGGATTACGGCGCGCGGCAAGGATGATGAACCTTGATATGCAACACGATGCGCGCCTAATCCGCCCTACGCTTGCTGCGGACCGTGGCCGAAGCCTGGGGCGGTTCAATGCGCGGGGAGGATCTGCGTTGGCGCGACGCAGGGGCGCATGGACTGGAGTCGGGGCGCATCCTGCGCAGGCGGTGCAGAGCGAATTCAGGTGCGGAAGGCGTGGTGTATCAGGGTCATCATCCCGGACCGGCGCCGTAACCCGCCTTGCGCGTTTACAAGCAGCAGGATGCGTGAATCCGACCATTTTTTAATAATCAGCAACGCTGCGACGTAGCTTGACGATCGGTGAAATGGCGTCTAAATGCGTACATGCGCAGGCGGTGCATTACTTCAAAACCGCGCGCGCATAAATGCGCACCCTACCATGCTATAACGAACCAGATCGGGAGGATAATCAATGCCGAACGAATTTACGGGCGAAGAGTTTGCCAAGGCCCTGTCACTTGGACAACTCAAGACGCCGATCGTTAGGATCGGGATGGTCAAGAGCGGCGATTCGCCCAATGCGATTCTCTTCGCGGAGGGGCGAATATGTGAGGAGTGGATAAGGATTCCTGTAAGCGTTATAGAGCAAGTGACGTTTCTCGGGAAGGTCGCTTGCCGCGATCATAGGCATCCCTTAGTCGGGATTCAATTCAAAGAGCCGGATGCAAAGAACGAAGCCGCCTGCGTATTCGCAGAGTTAGCTCGCCGGACGCAGCACAGGGAGCCAAGGCAATCATCAAGAGTTGCGAGCCAAGGCTTTCATGATGCTCCCGACTGCACGTCCTTCTGCAACCGTGGCTTCCGGTGGTGCGCAGATAGCCATTGGAATATCCATGAATGCATAGAATTCCTGGGTGAGTGCCTCCATGACTGTTCCATAACATTTGGGAGATTACCTGAACGTTTCCGTTATTGATGGGCGATCGAACGCGAAAGGCGGATTACGGCGCGCGGAAGTGACCATGAGCCATGATGCACCACACAAAACGCGCCTAATCCGCCCTACGCGCTCATCGGCGAATACATCGCCAAGTATGCGAGCGACAGTTCGCGCACAATTTTCCGCAAAGTTAAATCGTTAATCTGAGGACTTCCAATGGCTACTGTGCAAATTGATATTCCAGAAATTCCTCACGGTCACGGGTTGTCCTTCAAAAAAGGGGTCGCTGACGGACTGCTCGACACTCGCTCCCACGAAAGCGAGCCACATGAAACGCATTCGGCAAGCTACGAGCGAGGCCTTGCGGTAGGTGCTGATCTGAAAGAAAAGATTGCCGGGCAGGTCAAAGCCTAACACTGCGCTCCAAGGGACGCTGCGCGATAAAGCCGCGCAGCGCCCCTGAGCTTCACGTTAGGCATCAGAGAATCTCACCCCTATCAGCAACCAAATCAAAAAGGAGGCCCGACATGGCCGATAGCATTTATCACCCCAACGGTCGCGAAGCCTGGAATGGATTGAGTAGCGGAACCGTGTATCACTCAAACGGACGTGAGGCGTGGAACGGCCTAAGCTCCGGTACCGTATATCACGCGAACGGTCGTGAGGCATGGTATGGCCTGAGTAGCGGAACCGTCTACCATGCCAACGGACGCGAAGCGTGGAATGGGTTGAGTGGCGGAACCGTGTATCACGACAACGGCGCGACTCTGACGAGCACCGGCTACGGAGTTCAGATTCCGTTGGGGGAAGGCATCACGCTGAACCGCTCTACGTCCGGGAATCAGCTCATAGTATGGGGAATGGTCATCCAGCACTCCCCTCGCTAAGTCCCGCGTGCTGCTGACGCCTAACTTGGCGGTCAACCGGACCCGCTCCGGTAGCCAGCGCTTGGCCGCTCTAGGCCAGAGGTGCATATCGTCCTTCCGCGGCCAAGCACGAGTAGGGCGGATTAGGCGCGCACCGCATTACCTAAAATCCACCTCACAACCTTCCACGCGCCGTAATCCGCCTTCCGCGAATCACGCACCGAAGTCGAGAGCACAAGAACTACTGTCTTTGCCCTCACCGGAAATCATGCCCGCAACGCCCCAAAGGCGGGTTACGGCGCGATAGATCGAGATGTCAACCTAAATCATTGCCAACGCGCCTAACCCGCCCTACGGTTACTGGTTAGCTCCACATTAGGTGTCAACGTCATGCTTGATGCGGCGTCACTGGTTGAGAAAATCCGAATAGAGTTCGGATCCGTTCCATTCCCGGCCCATCGTGGCATTCGTGGAGCGATGGCAATGGATGACTGGATCGAAGACGAAGCAGTGTTGCGGGAAATCACTCGAACAAAGGACGTTCACGGTGAATGGTGGGATATCCCTGTCACTGAACTGTGCCAATGCATGCTCGCCCAAAGCTACTTAGATGCTCACGGCATTGAGTTCTACTTG
>JAKJFB010000152.1 GCA_022705125.1 Pseudomonadota bacterium | reverse complement strand
TGAAGTGCAGTTTCCAGGCAATGGTTCGCGGGAGTGGAGCATGAACAGACGGGTCGCGGCATTGGCGATGGTGCTTGCGCTGACGGGCTGCGGCGCGAAGGAAGAGCAGGCCGCGGACGTGGCCCATGACCGGGCGGCGGCGAGCGCCGAGCCTGTGGTAGCCGACGCGGAGGCCTTCATTGCCGCGGCGGAGCAGCAACTCGCGGACTCTTCCCTCTACGCGGCGAAGGTCGCATGGGTCAATGCGACCTATCTGAACGAGGACACCGACTGGCTGAACGCGCGGGCGCTGGCCGAGCGCACGGCGCTCGCGGTGCGCCTGGCGAGCGAGGCCGCGCGCTTCGCCGCGCTCGAGGGGATTTCCGCCGACACGCGCCGCAAGCTCGGGATCCTCGAGCAGATGATCGTGCTGCCGGCGCCTTCCACGCCGGGCGCTGCCGAGGAACTCGCGACCCTTTCTACGCGCCTGAAATCCGCCTACGGCAAGGGCAGGGGCACGCTGGGCGGTGAACCGAAGCCCGGCGTCGAGCTCGAGGCGCTGATGGGCACCGAGCGCGATCCCGAGCGGCTGAAGGAGATGTGGACCTCGTGGCACGCGGTGGGCGCACCGATGCGCCAGGATTACGTGCGCCTGGTCGGGATCGCCAACGAGGGCGCCCGTGAGCTGGGCTTCAGCGATCTCGGCGCGATGTGGCGCTCGAACTACGACATGCCGCCGGCGCAGTTCGCACTGCTCACCGACCAGCTCTGGACCGAGGTCAAGCCGCTCTACGAGCAGCTTCACTGCTTCACGCGGCGCCAGCTTAACGAAAGGTACGGCGACGGGGTGCAGCCCGCCATGGGCCCGATCCGCGCCGACCTGCTCGGCAACATGTGGGCGCAGCAGTGGGACTCGATCTACGACGTCGTCGCGCCAGCCGGCGCCGGCGACATCGGTTACGACCTCACCGAGCTGCTGGTGAAGAACGGCTACGACGCGACGAGGATCGTGAAGACCGGCGAGGGCTTCTTCACCTCGCTCGGGTTCGCACCATTGCCGGAAACCTTCTGGTCGCGCTCGATGATCACGAAGCCGGCGGACCGCGAGGTGATATGCCACGCCTCGGCCTGGGATATCGACAGCAAGGACGACCTGCGCATCAAGATGTGCACGCTGGTCAACGCGAAGGACTTCGTGACCGTGCACCACGAGCTCGGCCACAACTTCTACCAGCGCGCCTACAAGCAGCAGCCCTACCTGTTTCTCGGGGGTGCCAACGACGGCTTCCACGAGGCGATCGGCGACATGATCGCGCTGTCGATAACGCCCGAGTACCTGGTGCAGATAGGGTTGCTCGACGCCGCTCAGGTGCCCGACGCCTCGCGCGACATCGGCCTGCTGCTGCGCCAGGCGCTGGAGAAGCTGCCGGGCTTGCCGTGGACGGTGCTGGTCGACAAGTGGCGCTGGGGCGTGTTCGACGGCAGCATCCCGCAGGCCGAGTGGAACAAGGCGTGGAACGAACTGCGCCTGCAGTACATGGGCGTGGTGCCGCCGGTAGCGCGCAGCGAGGACGATTTCGATCCGGGGGCGAAATATCACATCCCGGGCAACGTGCCCTACGCGCGCTACTTCCTGGCGCGCCTGCTGCAGTTCCAGTTCTACCAGAGCGCCTGCGAGATCGCGGGCTGGAACGGGCCGCTGCACCGCTGCTCGTTCTACGGCAACCGGGACGTGGGCGCAAAGCTCGACGCGATGCTCGCCTCGGGACGTTCGCGTCCCTGGCCCGAGGCGCTGGAGAGCTTCACCGGCAGCCGCGAGATGCACGGCGCGGCGCTCATGGCCTACTTCGCGCCGCTGATGGGCTGGCTCGAGGAGCAGAACGCTGGCCACCAGTGCGGCTGGTGACGGGGGGCGCACCGTCGGCATGAATGCCGACCCACAATCGCCCCATGCTCATGAATGATCGCGGATGATGCGCAGGAACGCCTCGGCGTACTTGTCGCGCTTGCGCGCTCCCACGCCGCTGATCTGGCCGAAGGCGTCGAGGTCGAGCGGCCGCGCCGCACACATCTCGCGCAAGGTGGCGTCGTGGAAAATCACGTACGGCGGCACGCCCTGTTCGGCGGCCAGCTCGCGCCGGCATTCGCGCAGCGCGTCCCACAGCGCCTGGTCCGCCCCGGCGACCGTGGCCGCGGCCGCGGTCTTCTTGCGCGCTGCGGGCTTCTGCTTTTCCTCGCGCCTGAGATCCAGATGTTCCTCGCCGCGCAGCAGCGCGCGTGATTTCTCCTCGAGCTTCACGTTGCCGAACTCGCTCATATCGACACGCAGGTAGCCGCGCGCCACCAGCTGGCGGAACACCGAGCGCCAGGCGTTGGCGTCGAGGTGTGCGCCGACGCCGAAGGTCGGCAGTGTGTCGTGGCCGGCCTGTGCGATGCGCTCGTTCGCCGTGCCGCGCAGCACGTCGATCAGGTAGTTCACCCCGAAGCGCTGCCCGGTGCGCAGCGCCGCGCTGAGCGCCATGCGCGCCGCTTCGGTGCCGTCCCAGGTATCCACGGGCTCCAGGCAGGCATCGCAGTTGCCGCAACGCTCGGGCGAATCTTCGCCGAAGTAGCGCAGCAGCGCGTGGCGCCGGCAACTCGTGATCTCGCACAGCCCCAGCATCGCGTTGAGCCGTTGCTGCTCCGCGCGCTTGTGCTCCTCGTCGCCCTGCGAGCTCTCGAGCATCTGGCGCAGCTTGATCACGTCCTGCAGGCCGTAGATCAGCCACGCGTCGGCGGGCAGCCCGTCACGGCCGGCGCGGCCGGTTTCCTGGTAATAGGACTCGATGGTCTTCGGCAGGTCGAGGTGCGCGACGAAGCGCACGTCGGGCTTGTCGATGCCCATGCCGAAGGCGATCGTCGCCACCACGATCACGCCGTCCTCGCGCAGGAAGCGCGACTGGTTCGCCGCGCGCTGCGCGGCGTCCATGCCGGCGTGGTAGGCGAGCGCGTTGTAGCCGTGCTCGCAGAGCCAGCGCGCCACGTCCTCGGTCTTCTTGCGCGACAGGCAGTACACGATGCCGGCGTCGCGCGGATGCTCCTCGCGCAGGAAACGCAGCAACTGTGACTGCGCGTTCTGCTTCAGGCCGATGCGATAGCGGATGTTCGGGCGGTCGAAGCCGGCGATGAAGTGCCGCGCCTCGCCGAGGTCAAGCCTCGATACGATCTCGGCGCGCGTGCGCTGGTCGGCGGTCGCGGTCAGCGCGATGCGCGGGATGCCGGGGAATTCCCGGTGCAGCCGTTCGAGCTGCAGGTAGTCGGCGCGAAAATCGTGGCCCCACTGCGAGACGCAATGCGCTTCGTCGATCGCGAACAGCGCGATGCCTGCCTGGTGCAACAGCGCGTTGGTCTGCGGCTGGAACAGCCGCTCGGGCGCGACGTAGAGCAGGTCGAGCTCGCCCCCGAGCAGCGCGTTCTCGACGGCGCGCTGCGCCGGGAGGCTCAGCGTGGAATTGAGGAAACTCGCGCGCACGCCGAGCTGGCGCAGCGCATCGACCTGGTCCTGCATCAGCGCGATCAGCGGGCTGACCACCAGCGTGACCCCTCGTCCGGCGCGGTGGCGCACGATGGCCGGCACCTGGTACGTCAGGCTCTTGCCGCCGCCGGTGGGCATCAGCACGAGCGCATCGCCGCCGTTCACCACGGTGTCGATGATCTCCTGTTGCGGGGGGCGGAAAGCGGAGTAACCGAAGACGTCCTGCAGGACCTGGAGCGCGTTTTTCATCGGCGGCATTATAGGCTCGCGCGACGCGTGCGAGCATCACGGCTGCAACGGATAGTGATAGGCGTAGCCGTGGCAGATCGTGCGATTGATTCCGGCGGCAAAGGCGTTGCCCGCCAGCAGGTGGTAGTCCTCGATGTCGAGCGCGTCGAAGTCGAGCGCCAGCGCGATGAATGATTCCGAAGCGACCACGGGACGCCCGGCAACGTGGGCCGCCGATGAGGCCAGCTTCAGGAAATCGAAGCTGCCGCCGCCAAACAGACCCTCGGCCTCGGGTATGTCGGCGATCTGGTAGCCGTCGAGATAGTCGCCATAGCCGCCGTGCGCCTGCAGGCGCAGCCTGACGCCCCTGGCTGTGGTCCAGTCCTTCAGCGGTTGCAGGAACATCTCGCGGAACAACTGTTCGCGGGTCGCCAGGTAGTCCTCGCGCACGCGCTCGCCCCGATCGTCGGCCGATCGATACGCCGGTCCCTGTGGCGCCAGCGCCGCGAGATACCTGGATTCGCCGGATCGCCGGAACACCAGCGGCAGCCAGGGCGAGATAGCGTAGCCGTGCATTTGCTCGAACCGGCGCGCAAAACCCGCCGACCAGGGCAACTCGGCGATCAACTCGAAGCTGTCCACGAAGAAGGCGTCGGGCTTGAACGGGGACAGGGCATCCAGCCATGGCTCGCCCAGCTTTTCGATGTACTCCTCGACGCCGCCGCGGTCCAGGTGATCGAGTATCGGCGCGCGCTCGAGTGCGCCCGGATACGCGGAGCCGGCGGCATTGTGCCTGCTCGCGTTCTGGTAGAACGCGAATATCCGGTGATGCCCCGCGGGAACGTCCCAGCGGATCCGGCCGTCGTGGAGGTGGCCACTGATGTCGCGCAGTTGCGAGAGCGTGGCCGGTTCCGTGGCGCCGTCCACCCGCGCGGCCACCAGCCGCTGCAGCCGTGTGTCGCGGTCGAATGTCCCGATCGTGTCGGGTATGACAGCGTTGGTCCTCGCAGCGTACCAGGGCTCCTGTGCAACCGGCACGGCAATATCGATCGATGCGGGGCCCCGTGCATCCACCGACGCCATGAGCAGTTGTTGCGAAGGTGAGCGCTCGATGAACGGACCACCGCTCGACCAGCCGCTGCCCAGGGTCAGGTCCACCGTCATGCCGAGGCGTTCGGCCTCCCGGAACACGGCCAGCAGATTGTCGAAATACGCGGGCGCTCCGACCTGGTAGATGCGGTCATGGTCCTTGCGCAACTCATCGAAGGTGAAGCCGAGCGTCAGGGTCTGCAGTTCCACGCCGCCGAATCCGGCCGCGTGCAGGCTGTTCAGTTCGCGGCGCAACTCGTCCTGCTCGACCGCGTTGCCAGGCCACCACCAGCGCACGAAGGGGTGCATCGATCGCGGGGGAGAGTGCCAGGCCTCGACGTCCCACCTGCTGGCGGGCGCCGGTGCATCGGCGTCGGCCCGCCCGGCGCCCGTCTTCAGGTGCAGTACCCGCGTGCGCCTGGCGGGCACCGTGAGCCGCAGTTCGGTCGCCGTCGCCATCGGCACCACCTCGAGGCGCTCGATGTCGCCCGTTTCCGGGTTCAGCAAGTCGGCGAACCGCACGCGGTGGTCCGCGACAAAGCGGTTTGCGACGGGCCGGTCGGATTCGTTGAACAGCAACAGGAATTGCTCGTTGCCGAGCAGGCGCCGGTGCATGCGCAGCGGCATCGCGCTGCCGTCAGCCGGCGCGAGGGCTGCGCGCTGGCGCAGGTTGCCGCAGCCGCCGGGCAGCTGTGCATCCGACGCGCAGTGCACAACCATCCCCCGCAGCCGCTCGACCTGGGAGCGCACCGCCGCGTCGCGCCGTGCGTGATCCGCCCAGCCGGCAGCGCGCGCCGGGAAGTCGCCCAGCCATACGATCGGCACACCCTGCGTCGCCAGCGTGACCAGGTTTTGCAGCAGTTCGGGTGTCGCGACGTGAAGGTCCGCTATCAGCAGCGCCTCGTAGCGGGCGTGGCCGACCACGAGCGTCGATCCCTCGGCGGTGGCCTGGACGAGGTCGCGCCGGCTGATCCGGTCGTACTCCACGGCGGCGGCGGTGAGCGCCTTGCTGGTGGACGATTCGAGCTTGTTGGGACTGAGCGCGTGCGACGGGAATACCGGCTGGTCTTTCCATTCGGCGTCCGCCAGCAGCCACGCGATCTGCGCGCGCGGTTCGCCGCGCGTCGCCACGTAGCTCAGCCGCGCCTGCGTGCGGTTGAATCCGGCGATCCGGCTCCAGACCGGGTTGTCCTCGCGCGTATTGCTGGTCATCGCGAACGGACCGGCGGTGTAGTGGTCGCTGAACAGCGCGGGAATGAACGGGTACCACCACTGCCCGGGCGTCCGCGACACGCCATTCCAGCGGATGAATGCCCCGGCAGCCGCCAACAGCAGCAGCGTGACGAGCGAGCCGCGGAGAATCCTCGATCCAGTGCCTTTTCTGCGTTTCACGTTTTCAGCTCACTGCGGCGTACCCGTGGATCGCGATCCGCGAGGTGGCATCGATAGCACGCTGGACCTGCGCGGCGGCGGTCTCAGTCGCCCCTTGTCTGCGGCGTTTCCAGTTCGGCCAGTGGCCTGCGGGCGACGCGCCGCGCCTCCGCCGGCGGCACCCCGAGGAATCGCAGCATGGTCGTTGCGGCGCGTTCCGGGAGCTCGGGGCTCGGCAGGCCGACCGCGCGGCGCAGCGCCGGGGGCAGGGGGGTGTCGGCAGCTTCGCCGTACTGCACCTCGATCGACAGCGCGGCGAGTACGCTGCCTGCGAGTCCCATGAAGGCCATCAGCGGATCCTCCGCCTTGAAACGCCCGGCGCCGATTCCCTTTTCGATGTCGCGCAGCAGCCGCGATCCCAGTCCGCGGGTGAGCATGCCCGAGGACAGGGACTCGCGCAGCAGGAACAGGGCCCAGGTCCGGTCGCGTCGCGCCCGGTAGAGCGTGTGCCGCACCGATGCGGCAATGATCTCGGCGGGATCCGTGACCCCCGCGAGCGCGCGGTCCAGCGCATTCGCGAACTCCTCGAACACCAGGTCGGTCAGGGCCCTGTGGATGGCCTCCTTCGATTCGAAGTGGTTGTAGAAAGAGCCGAAACCCACGTCGGCGGCCTCGGTGATCTCGTTGATCGCGACCCCGTCCATGCCGCGATCGGCCATCAGCTTCAGGGCCGCATCCAGCAGTCGTGCGC
>JAKJFB010000151.1 GCA_022705125.1 Pseudomonadota bacterium | reverse complement strand
GCGGCGATCGCGATACCGCACAACTCCAATGCGAGCAATGGCCGCATGTTCGAGTTGAAGGACATGCAAGGACGGCCGCTTACGCGCGATTACGCCGAGCGCCGGGCGCGCTGGGAACCGCTGCTGGAGGTCACGCAGATCAAGGGCGACAGCGAGGCGCATCCGCTGCTCTCGCCCGACGATGCCTTCGCCGACTACGAGACCTGGGACCGCGGCAACCTGCTGTTCTCGAAGCCCAAGGAACCGTGGATGCTGCAGCACGAGTACGCGCGCTCCGCGCTGAAGCTCGGCCTGCAGCAGTATGCGGCGCTCGGCGTGAACCCGTTCAAGTTCGGCATGATCGGCTCGACCGATGCGCATACGGGGCTGGCGGCCGTGGAGGAGAACAATTTCTGGGGCAAGGTGATTGCCAGCGAACCCTCGGCCGAGCGCTGGCGCAAACCCTTTTTCAAGGGCGAGGCGCTGGAAGTGCGCAACTCCGAACTCGCCGCCTCGGGCTATGCCGCGGTCTGGGCCACGGAGAACACCCGCGAGGCCATCTTCGCCGCGATGAAGCGACGCGAGACCTATGCCACCACCGGCCCGCGCATGACGGTGCGCTTCTTCGGTGGCTGGGAGTTCGTGCCGGGCGATGAGCACGCACCGGATCCGGCGCGCCGCGGCTATGCCGGCGGCGTGCCGATGGGCGGCGACCTCCCGGCACCGGCGACCGCGGGCGCGGCTCCTGGCTTCCTGGTGGCGGCGCTGAAGGATCCCGAGGGCGCCAACCTCGACCGCATTCAGATCGTGAAGGGCTGGCACGACGCGGACGGCGAACTGCACGAGAAGGTGTACGACGTCGCGCTCGCCGACGGGCGCGGCCCGGGCGCGGACGCGGCCTCGATAGGCAGCAGCGTCGACGTGGCGCGCGCGAGTTATTCGAACAGCATCGGCGACGCGGAACTGGCCGCCGTGTGGCGGGATCCCGGCTTCGACCCGGCGCAGTCGGCGTTCTACTACGCGCGCGTGATCGAGATCCCGACGCCGCGCTGGACCGCGCGCGACGCGGAGTACTTCGGGGTCGGGATGGATCGTGAGGTCACGATGATCACGCAGGAGCGGGCCTATACCTCGCCGATCTGGTACACACCGGCGAACGAGCGTCGCTGATCGGACATCGCGGAGGCAGGAGATGATCGGAAGGGTTGCGAACAAGGTGGCCATGGTCACGGGCGGTGCGAGCGGTCTGGGCGAGGCGACATCGCTACTGCTGGCGCGCGAGGGCGCGCGCGTCGCGGTGGCGGACGTTGCGCAGGAGGCCGGCGAGCACCTGGCCGAGCGCATCCGCGCCGAGGGCGGCGACGCGATGTTCGTGCCGCTGGACGTCAGCAGCGAGAGCGCGTGGGACGCGGCGATGGCGCAGGTGCAGCAACGCTGCGGGAAGCTGAACATCCTGGTCAACAATGCCGGCATCGCGCCCGAGGGCGACATGGAAATGTCCTTCGAATTGTGGCGCAAGGTCATGAGCGTCAATCTCGACGGCACCTTCCTCGGCACGCGCGCGGGCATCCGCGCGATGCGATCGAGCGGCGAACCCGGTTCGATCATCAATATCTCCTCGACCATGGCCATGACGGCCTTTCCCACCACGGCGGCCTATAGCGCGAGCAAGGGCGGGGTGCGCAGCCTGACCAAGGCCGCGGCGATGTACTGCGGCGCGCACAGGCTGCCGATCCGCGTGAACTCGATCCACCCGGGCATGTGCGTCACGCCGCTGGTCGCCGGTTACTACGAGAACAACCCCGAGGCCCTGCAGGCGCAGATCGACATGCATCCGATCGGCCATCTGGGCACCGCGGAAGATATCGCCGAGGGCGTGCTGTACCTGGCATCGGAGGCCTCGCGCTTCGTGCTCGGTTCCGAGCTCGTGATCGACGGCGGCTTCCTGGCGCGCTGAGGGCGGGCGCCTGTCCCGGCGTGCACACAGGGACAACAGGAACAGAACATGACGATGAATAACAGTTCCGTGTTCCGCCTGCTGGCGACGGCGTGCATCCTGGGCGCGCTGGCGGCGCCGCTGCGCGCCGGCACGGCGCCCTCGCCGATAGATCCGGGCCTTGCGCCCGAGCGCGTCGCCGCGTTGACCGAGCAGGCCTTCTACTGGGGCATCAATATCGCCGGGTTCTACGAGCTGCGCCATCTCTACACGCAGCTGGAGGGGCATCCGGCCTTTCGCGGCATCAACCGGATGCAGCCGCACAAGCAGCTGTTCGACGCCAGCGTGCGCATCGCGACCACGGTCAACGCCTCGACGCTCTACTCGGGAGGAGCCTTCGACGTCTCGCGCGAACCGATCGTCATCGAGGCGGGGGCGGTCGGCGACGGACGTTACTGGAGCGTGCAGGCGGCCGACCAGAACGCGAACTGGTTCTTCATGGCCGGTTCGCAGTTCAGCGGCAACGCGGCCCAGCGCTACCTGATCCTCGGGCCGAAGTGGCGCGGCAGGCTGCCCGCCGCGTTCCGCTCGACCCAGATCGTCCGCGCCAGCTCGGACTCCTTCACGCTCGCCGTGCGCGTCGCGGTGACCACGCGTGACGCGCAGGACATGCGCGCCGCGGGCGCCGTCATCGACAACGTGCTGGTCGCTCCGCTCAGCCAGTGGGAGGCCAACGGCGGCACCCTGCCGCCGCTCGAGAAGCAGCCGGTGGTGAAGGGCGACTACCGATTCTTTCCCCGCATGAGCGCGATTGGCGATATCGGCAAATCGATGACGCCCGTCGATTATCTGCAGCTGCTCAGCCTGGCGATCAACGATCCCGCGCTCACGAAGCGCACGGACTCGGCCAAGGAACTCGCGACGCTCGCGGCGCTGGCGCCGCTCGGCCTGCGCGAGGGCCTTGTCTTCGACCCGGCCGGCCTCACCGCCGAGCAGCGGTCCGCCATCGCCACGGGCTTTGCCCGGGGGCGCGCGAACGCCAAGCTCGCGCTGGAAAAATCGCTGATCGACATGAACGGCTGGAAGCTGCAGTCGAGCCTGTTCCACGACGATCTCGACTACGTGGCGAAAGCAGGCGCCAACGATGTTGCGTGGGGTACGCCCGTGCCGTATCAGTCGCACAGCATCGCCTACGTCTTTCGCGACAGCAAAGGGCGGGCGCTGGACGGCAGACACCGCTACACTCTGACGTTCGATCTGGAGAATATGCCGCCCGTCACTGAGTTCTGGGAACTTCCGGTCTATGACGAATACGGCTATTTCATCGCCAATGCGATCGATCGCAACAGCGTCACCAGCTATCTGCACAAGGCCGGTGCCTACGCAGAGGGTAACGGCAGGCTCACGTTCTACCTGCAGCCCGAAAAGCCCTCGGATCCGGAGCAGGCGAGAAACTGGCTGCCGACGTCGGCCACGGGCGGCTTCCAGCTCGCCGCGCGCTTCTACGGGCCGATGGCGCCGCTGATCGACGGCTCCTACGCGATGCCCGCCATCGTGCGCAGCGACGATGCCGATTGACGCGTGGATACCTCACGAAGACCACGAACACCGGAAGGAAAAGGAGTACATGCCAATGACGATCGCCCGTTGGACACGCATCACAAGCCGTCCGCTGCGCCTCGTCAGCGCACTGCTCGCGCTGGCGCTCGCGACGGCATCGGCGCTCGCCCAGAACGTGCTGCCACGCCCGGAAGAGCCCTTCGCGGGCAAGATCGGCACCACTTTTGCGGATTCCGTCGCGGCATTTCCCGGCGCCGGTCACGGCGCCGGCCGGAGCGCCCAACGTCGTGCTGGTCCTGACCGACGATGTGGGCTTCGGCGCGGCGAGCACTTTCGGCGGGGCGATTCCGACCCCGCACCTGGATCGACTGGCCGAGGAGGGCTTGCGCTTCAACCGCTTCCACACCACCGCGCTGTGCTCGCCCACGCGCGCCGCGCTGCTGACCGGGCGCAATCATCACGCGGTCGGCAACGGCATCGTGGCGAACCTGACGACGGGCTTCCCGGGCTACAACAACCTGATGCCGAAGAGCGCGGCGACCATCGCCGAGGTGCTGCGCCAGCACGGCTACAACACCGCGATGTTCGGCAAGCACCACAACGCGCCGGAAGCGCACGTGTCCGCGGCCGGCCCGTTCGACATGTGGCCCACCGGTCTGGGCTTCGAGTATTTCTTCGGCTTCATGGCCGCCGAGACCAACCAGTTCACGCCGGCGCTCTATCGTGGCATCACGCCGGTGCCGACCCTCGAGGAAGGCGTGCTGGACAAGGCGCTGGCCGACGATGCGATCCACTGGCTGCACCAGCAGCAGGCCGCGGCGCCCGGCAAGCCCTTCTTCATGTATTACGCGACCGGCACCGCCCACGCGCCGCTGCAGGCGCCGGCGGACTGGATCGCCCGATTCGAGGGCAAATTCGCGGGTGGCTATGACCGCATGCGCGAGGAAGTCGTCGAACGCCAGAAAAAGATGGGCCTGGTGCCCGCGGATACCGTGAACACGCCACGACCGGAGGAAATTGCCGCGTGGGACGCGCTCACGCCGGAGCAGAAAAAGATCAACGAACGCTTCATGGAAGTCTATGCCGCGATGCTCGCGTACCAGGACGAGCAGGTCGGGCGCCTGTTCGCCGAGATCGAGCGCATGGGGCTGCGTGACAACACGCTGGTGATCTTCATCGAGGGCGACAACGGGGCGGCGGCCGAGGGTGGCATGCACGGCAGCATGAACCCGATGTCCAATTTCGCGAACGGCACGCAGGAGAGCGAGGCGACGCTGCTGGCGAATCTCGAGCGGATCGGCGGTCCGGAGGCGGTTGCCCAGTACGGCTACGGCTGGACCTGGGCCACCAATGCGCCGTTTCGCCTGGCCAAGCAGTACGCCTCGCACCTGGGGGGCACGCGCAACGGCATGGTGGTGTCGTGGCCCGGGCGCATCACCGCGCGCGGCATCCGCACGCAGTTCAGTCATGTCACGGATATCGCGCCGACCATCTACGAAGCCGTCGGGATCACGGCGCCGGACACGGTCAACGGCGTGGCGCAGCAGCCGATGGACGGCAGCAGCCTGCTGTACGCATTCGACAAGGCCGATGCCCCGGAGCGCCACGACACGCAGTACTTCGAGATGATGGGCAACCAGGCGATCTACCACCAGGGCTGGCTGGCGAGCACCACGCCGGCGATCGTGCCGTGGGCTCACGACCGGCGCAACGACACCCTGCCGAGCCAGTATCCATGGGAGCTGTACGACCTGCGCGAGGATTTCTCGCAGGCGCATGATCTGGCGTCGGCGCACCCGGAAAAGCTCGTGCAGATGAAGGCCCTGTTCATGGAGGAGGCCCGGCGCAACCAGGTGCTGCCGCTCGACAACCGCCTGTCGATGGAACGCTTCCTGGCCGCCTCCAGCCAGCATCGCAAGGCGGATCGCTACACCTACTGGGGCGCGGGCGTGAGCGTGCCCGCGGTCAGTGCCGCGCCGCTGCTGAACCGTTCGTTCACGGTCACTGCCGAGCTCGACGCCCCCGAACAGGCGCAGGGCGTTGTGCTGGCACTGGGCAGCAGGTTCGGCGGCTGGAGCTTCTTCGTGCACGACGGCACGCCGGTGGCGGTGATGGCTGCCTCGCAACTCGAGGGCGACCAGTCGCGCGTGGCGGGGAGCGGCACGCTGCCGGCCGGGAAATCGGTGCTGAGCTACCAGTTCGTCTCCGATGGCGGCGTCAACGCGGGCGGGGAAATGCGCATCAGCGTCGACGGACGCGAGATCGGCCGCGGACGCATCGCGCGCACGATCTCGAAGCTCCCGGAGATGACCGACACGCTGGACATCGGCTTCGATGCCGACACGCCGGTCACCGGCGAGTACCTGAACGGGGGTCGGTTCAATGGCACGCTGAGCCGTGTGGATGTGAGCATCGGAAACTGAAGCCCGGGCCCGGACGGATCACGGGTGGAGCGGGCGCGACGCGAGGACAACCGACATGAATGCATCGAAGCGGCGCACCGGTGGTGTTTCATTCGGCGCCTTGATCTGCGTCTGCGCGCTGCTGGCCCCGGTGCAGGCTGCGGCAGCGGGTGACGACAGCCCGCGTCCGGGCGCGGCGGCCCAGGAATCGGACGCGCTGGCGTCTTCGCGGCGCCGCGTCCTGTTCGGCGAACTGCACTTGCATACCTCCTACTCCTTTGATGCCTTCGGTTTCAGCCCGTCGCGCATCGATCCGGACACCGCCTACCGGTTCGCCCGCGGCGAAGCAGTCTATTACCTGGGCCAGCCGGCCCGCCGCCATGCGCCGCTGGATTTCATGGCCGTGACGGATCATGCGGAGTACATGGGCTTCCTGAACACGATCGAGGACCCGCGGAGCGAACTGTCCCGTTCGGACTTCGCCCGGGAGTACCGCGCGCTGAAGGAGTCGCTCGAACCCGGCGTACTGACGCGACAGACGCTGAAGAAGCTGGCAGATCCGGTGCAGATGCGGGAACTGGGCGCGCAAGCCGCCATGCAATCGGCCTGGCAGAGGACGATCGACGCCGCCAATACCAACTACCGGCCCGGGGAATTCACGACGTTCATCGGCTACGAGTGGACCTCGCACCCGGACGATCGCTACAACCTGCATCGCAACGTGATTTTCAACGGCGCTACCGCGCCGCTGCCGTTCACGGCGACGGATTCGCGACGGCCCGAGGACCTTTGGCGATACCTCGAGGATACGCGCGCGCGCGGCATCGACGTATTGGCGATACCGCACAACAGCAACGCCAGCGAGGGCCGGATGTTCGACTGGACCGACTCGGAAGGCAAGCCGATCGACGCCGCCTATGCAAAGCGGCGGGCGATCAACGAGCCGCTGGTGGAGATCTACCAGGGCAAGGGGCAGTCGGAGACGCACCCGGCCCTGTCGCCCAACGACGAGTTCGCCCAGTTCGAGATCCTGGACCGGCTGGTGCCGCGGTTGGACCTGCCCGGCAAGCC
>JAKJFB010000150.1 GCA_022705125.1 Pseudomonadota bacterium | reverse complement strand
GCCGCCGCTGCGTGGACGCAATGCGAGGCTGGGAGACCACGACACATGAGCGAGACCGTCACCGCCCGTCCGCGCACGCTGGAGATCAGCGTGTTGCGCCACAACCCCTCGGATCCGGTGAGCACGCCGCGCCTGGAGCGCTTCGAGATCGAGGAGGCCGACGGCATGACGCTGTTCATCGCGCTGAACGAGATCCGCGAGAACCAGGACCCGACGCTGCAGTTCGACTTCGTCTGCCGCGCCGGCATGCTGATCGACGGTCGGCCCGGGCTCGCCTGCCGCACCCTGACGCGCGATCTCGGCAGCCGCGTCACGCTGGCGCCGTTGCCGGTGTTCCGGCTGATCGGCGACCTTTCGGTCGATACCGGTGAGTGGATGCAGGGCATGGCCGAGCGGCTCGAGACCTGGGTGCACCCGCGCGAGCAGGAGCCGGACCTGGGCGCGCTGGAGGAGCGCATGGAGCCCGCGCTGGCCGAGCAGATCTACGAGCTGGAACGCTGCATCGAATGCGGCTGCTGCGTGGCGGCCTGCGCCACGGCGCGCATGCGCGAGGACTTCGTCGGTGCGGCCGGATTGAACAAGATCGCACGCTTTCGGCTCGATCCGCGCGATGCGCGCAGCGACGCGCAGTTTTACGAACTGATCGGCGACGAGAGCGGCGTTTTCGGTTGCATGACGCTGCTCGGGTGCGAGGATAATTGCCCGAAGAACCTGACTCTTTCGACACAGATCGCGTTTCTTCGTCGCAAGATGCTGATTGCTGCCTCCTGAGGCAGGTCGTCCGGCCGCGGGGCCGACCGCACGGTCCGGCTGCGCGCCGCGGGGTAATTTTCACGCTCACCAACCGTGCGACCAGGCGAAGTGAGAACCATACTTTGCTCAGCCGGCACCAACGGGTGCGGTGAAAAAACCTGTCCAGGAGAATTTTCCATGATGAAACAAAACTTCCTTGCAGCCGCTGTCGCCGCTCTTGCCCTGCAGGCTGCCATGCCTGCCGCTGCCGAAGACGCCGACAAGTGCTGCTTCCGCCTGACCCCCTACTACTGGGCCGTGGGCATCGACGGCAACCTCGAGATCAATGACGAACAAGGCAGCACCGACATCGACTTCAACCAGGACATCGGTGACGTCACCGACAACCTGGAGTTCAACGGCTCCCTGATGCTCGAGCACAACAAGGGCCGCTGGAGCAACTTTGCCGCGGTCGATTACATCAAGACCGAGAACGACGACACCGACATCAACGTTGCGGGCAGCGAGATCGAGGTGGAAGCCGACACCCTGCTGGCCACGGCAGCGACCGGCTACCGCTTCGGCGCCGGCGGTGATTCCTGGGTGGACCTGCTGGTGGGCGTGCGCTACGGCAAGCTCGACCTCGAATTCAACGAAAAGAACGGCCCCGGCAGCTTCAATGCCGACGACGACCTGGTCGATGGCATCGTGATGCTGCGTCCGCGTGTCGCGCTGGGCAGGAACTGGGCGTTCAGCCCGACGGCATCGATTGGCGCCGGTGATTCCGACCTGGTCTGGGAACTGGCTCCCGAACTGGTGTACACGAATAACTGCTGCAACCTGGAATTCCGCTTCGGCTACCGTACCGTGAACTACGAGATCGAAGAAGGCGACGCAGAGGCCGACTTCTCGTTCCAGGGCCCGATGGTGGGCCTGGGCTTCGCGTTCTGACGCTGGCCTGAAAGCTTCCAAAGGCCGCCTGCACCCGGTGCAGGCGGCCTTTTTTCGTTCCGGGGCATGAGTGGGCGCGACGAATATCCTAATATCCGCAAATCATTATTCATGGCTTGCTTATTCCTTTTAGAATGCGCCTCGCAGAGAGTATTCGCCGGGAGAGACGCTGATGGATTGGCAGGGATGGTTCACGGTCGCGCTGACCGTCGCGGTACTCGCCACGCTGATCACCATTCCGCGCCTCACCACGGACCTGGTGCTGATGGGAGCCTTGTTGCTGCTCAGCATCACCGGGATCCTGCAGCCCGACGAAGCCCTGTCGGGATTCGCCAACACCGGCCTGATGACCGTGGCCGCGATGTTCATCGTCGCGGCGGCCATCCGCGCCTCGGGCGGTGTCGACCTGGTGGTCGAGCGCGTGCTGGGACGCCCGACCGGCCCGCGAAGCGCGCTGGTGCGGCTGATGCTGCCGGTGGTCGGGCTGTCGGCCTTCCTGAACAACACCCCGGTGGTGGCAACCATGATCCCGGCGGTGAGCCAGTGGGCGCGGCGGATCAAGGTGCCGAGCTCCGCGCTGATGATTCCGCTGAGTTACGCCTCGATTCTCGGCGGCACGATCACGCTGATCGGCACCAGCACCAACCTGGTGGTCAACGGCCAGTACCAGGTGCTGACCGGCAAGCCCGGCTTCGCGCTGTTCGACATCGCCCCGATCGGCCTGATCGCGGCGCTGGTGGGCACGCTGTTCGTGGTATTCGCGGCGCCGAAGTTGCTGAAGGTGCGCCGCAGCCCCGACCAGACCTTCGCCGACACGCGCAGTTTCACCTTCGAGGTCGCGGTCGCGCGCGACGGCCCGCTGCTGGGCAAGACCATCCAGCAGGCGGGACTGCGTCATCTGGAACGCATCTACCTCGCCGAGATCGAGCGTGACGGCAGCGTGATCACCGCCGTGGCGCCCGAGGAGATGCTGCGCGGCGGCGACCGCCTGGTGTTCGTGGGCGAGACCGAGGCCATCGTCGATGTGCTGCGCATCAACGGCCTGGTGGCCGCGGTGGGCAGCCAGCCCGCACTGGAACGCAACGTGCCGGAGCGCCGGCTCGTGGAGGCCGTGGTGGCCGAGCACTGCGAGGTCGTGGGGCACACGATCCGCGACGGGCGTTTCCGCGACCGCTACGGCGCGGTGGTGCTGGCGGTGGCGCGCAACGGCGAGCACATCCGCGGGCGGCTGAGCTCGATCATCCTCGAACCCGGTGACCTGCTGCTGCTCGAGGCGCGTCCCGCGGTGGTGGGCCGCCTCAAGCAGTCGCGCGACTTCCTGCTGATGAACGTGCTCGAGCACGAACTGCCCGATCATTCGCACGCGTTGATCTCGTGGGCGATCCTCGGCGCAATCATCGCGCTGGCGACCACCGGCCTCATGAGCATGCTGAATGCCGCGCTGCTCGGCGTGGCCGCGATGCTGGCGACGCGCTGCATCGGCGTGAACGAGGCGCGGCGCTCCCTCGACCTGCCGGTGCTGGTGACCATCGCCGCGAGCTTCGCGCTCGGCAACGCGCTCGAGAAGACCGGCGCGGCGGAATATCTCGGCAACGGCATCGTGGCCGCCGCCGGCAACGACGCCTGGCTGCTGCTCGCGCTCACCTACCTCAGCGTGATGGTGCTGACCGAGCTGATCACCAACAACGCCGCCGCGATGCTGATGCTGCCGGTAGTGCTCGCGATCACCGAGGCCGCGGGCCTGCACGACGTGCCCTACGTGATGGCGGTGATGATGGCGGCGTCGGCGAGCTTCGCCACCCCGATCGGCTACCAGTGCAACCTGATGGTGTACGGACCCGGCGGCTACCGTTTCTCCGACTTCCTGCGCATCGGCGTGCCGATGAACCTGCTGATGGCGCTGGTCACGATCGCCGCGATCCCGTTCATCTGGCCGCTGCAGCGGTGAGACGCGGCCTCGGCGCCGCGCGTGGGCACGGCCTCGCGGTCGCGCTGATGATCTGCGTCGCGGGTCTGATCGCTGCCTCCGATGCGCTCTTTGCGTCGAGTGCCCAACTCATCGCCTTCCTCGAGGCCGAGATCGTCGCGCGTCCGCTCGCCGGCCAGCTGCTGTTCGTGCTGCTGGCGATGCTCTCGGCGATGCTGGCCTTCTTTTCCAGCGCGCTGCTGGTGCCCGTCGGCCTCAGCGCCTGGGGGCCGTTGGCGTCTTCCGCGCTGCTGTGGGTTGGCTGGTTGCTCGGCGGCATCGCGTCCTTCGCGGTCGGCCGGTTCCTGGGTGACACGCTGGCGCCGGGCCTGCTGGGCAGCCGGCGGATCGCGAGCTTTCGCGAGCAGCTCAACGCGCGCACGCGCTTCCTGCACGTGCTGCTGCTGCAGGCCGCGCTGCCGTCGGAGATTCCCGGCTATGTCCTCGGTATGGCGCGTTACCCGTTCCACCGTTATCTCGCCGCGCTCGCGCTCACCGAACTGCCCTACGCGCTGGGCACGATCTATCTCGGGCAGAGTTTCCTCGAGCGGCGCAGCGTGATGCTGCTGGCGCTGGGCGTGCTCGCGATCGCGCTCAGTACCACGTTCTACCGGCTGTTCCGTGAGGGGATCGGCGCCAGGCGCGGCAACTGAGAGGCCGCGCCCCCGCGGTTACTCATTCGAAGCCAATATCTGCCTGCGCGATCGCGCCCTCGATCTGCAGCATGCGCAGCTTGGTGCGCGCGCCGCCCGGCGCCGAAAAGCCGCCGAGGCTGCCGTCGGCGGCGACGATGCGATGACAGGGCACGACGATGGGAAACGGGTTGGCGCCCAGTGCCTGTCCCACTGCCCGGGCGGCGCCCGGCGTGCCGAGCCGGCGCGCGAGCTCGCCGTAGGTGATGGTGTTGCCCGGCGCGATCGCGCGGGCGGTGGCGAATACGCGGCGGTGGAATTCCGTGATGTCGTCGAGGTCGAGCACGAGGTCGCGCAGATCGTCGCGCGCGCCCCAGGCGATCGCGCAGCGCCCGATCGCGGTGTCGAAGAGCGCGTAGCCGGTGGCGTGCGCCACGATTCAGTTGCCGATCACGATGCGCGTCGCCCCGCGTTCGCGCAGCCATTGCGCGGCGCGCGCCGACTGGTCGCCCGCGAGCACGATCGCATCACCCTCGACGTTGCCGCCGGTGCCGAGGGCCTGGCGCATCTCGCGTGCGAAGGTCTCCAGCGCCGCGCCCGTCAGCGCGACGCCGCGTACCAGCGTCGCGGTCTTGCCGCCGCGTCCCTTGCGTTCGCGCGCGATCACGAGCTTCGCGGCGAACGGGCTGTCGCCGGCGCTTGCCGCGGCGGGTTCGTCGCCCGTTCCCTCGGGCAGCGTGCCGCGCAACGAGGCGAGGGCGGCGAAGGGGTTCGGGGTGGCGGGGGCCGCGGGCCCGGGTTGGTCCGAGCGTTGTTTTCCCATGGCGTGGTCCTTTCGTATGACGGCGCGGCACGGGCCCGCCCCTCGCCGCGCCTCGGGTTGATGGTCATCCGTCGCGCGGATGCGTCGCCTTTGCACGCGGGTTTGCACAGGCGCCCATTCTACCTGCAGGATAGCGGCGCTGGCGCTCCGCCGTTCCCCTGTTCCGGACCTGCAACATGCCCCTGTCGGCGTACATCCTGTATTTCACCACCGTGCTGATCTGGGGTTCGACCTGGCTCGCGATCAAGTTCCAGCTCGGGGACATCGATCCGCTGGTCTCGGTGATCTACCGCTTCGGTCTCGCGTCGATGCTGCTGTTCGCCTGGTGCGTGCTGGCGCGCGCGCGGCTCAGGCTCGCGCCGCGCGAGCACTTCTTCATCGCGTTGCAGGGCGCCTGCCTGTTCGGGCTCAACTACTGGCTGGTGTACTGGTCCGAGGTCTACCTCACCAGCGGCGTGGTGGCGGTGATATTCGCCACCATGGTGTTCATGAATTTCTTCAACGCGGCGCTGTTCCTGAAACGTCCCCTGGTGCCGGTGGTGCTTTTCGGCGGGCTGATCGGCATCGGCGGTGTCGCGCTGCTGTTCTGGCCCGAGTTCGGCAGGCTGAGCATCGATGACACCGCGCTGCGTGGTCTGTTGCTGGCGCTGGCTTCGACCTACGTGGCCTCGCTCGGCAGCATCCTGGCCACGCGCAATGCGGTCTTCGGGCTGAAGGTGATCACGGTGAACGCCTGGGGCATGTTCTACGGCACGGCGCTGCTCACGCTCGCGGCGCTCGTCACCGGGGCCGAGTTCCGTTTCCCCGCCGGCCTGCCATATACCGCCTCGTTGCTGTACCTGTCGGTGTTCGGCTCGATCGTGGCTTTCGGTGCCTTCCTGCGCCTGATCGCGCTGATCGGTCCGGAGCGCGCGGGCTACAACGCGATGATGACCCCGGTGGTGGCGCTGAACATCTCGGTGTTCGCCGAGGGCTACCAGTGGACGCTGCCCGCCGTGGCCGGGCTGGTGCTGATCGTACTGGGCAACGCGCTGGTGCTGCGTCGCCCGGCCGGTTCGTCTTGACAAGCGCCGCCGGCGCGGCGACTTTCCGCACTGCACACTTCCCTGACCAGCCGGAGACCCGCGATGAGTGAATTCGAGACCGTGCGCTATGCCGTGGACGAGGGCGTGGCGCTGATCACGCTGAACCGCCCTGCGGTGATGAATGCCTTCAACGGCCAGATGCGCCGCGAGCTGCTGGCCGCGGTGCGACGCGCCATCGACGATGCCGCGGTGCGCGTGGTCGTGCTCACGGGCGAGGGGCGCGGCTTCAGCGCCGGCGCCGATCTCGCCGACGGCGTCCCGCCGCTGGTGCAGCAGCAGATCGACGAGGAGTACAAGCCGGTGCTGATGGCGATCAGCGAGGCGCCCAAGCCTTTCATCAGCGCGGTAAACGGCGCGGCGGCCGGCATCGGCAGTTCCTTCGCGATGGCCTGCGACCTCACGGTGATGGCCGACAACGCCTACATCTACCAGGCGTTCATGGCGATCGCGCTGGTGCCCGACGGAGGCGCCACCTGGCACCTGGTCCGCCAACTCGGGCGCAAGCGCGCCTTCGAGGTGATCGTGGAAGGCGAGAAGATGGGCGCCGCGCGCTGCCTGGAGCTCGGACTGGCGAACCGCGTGGTGCCCGCCGAGCGCCTGCTCGAGGAGACGCTGGCGTGGGCGCGCACGATCGCGAAGAAGGCGCCGCTGGCGCTGCGCTACTCGAAGGAGGCGCTGAACAAGGCCATGCAGCTCGATCTCGCGGACACGATTTCCTACGAGGCCAAGCTGCAGAACATCACGTTCATCAGCGAGGACACACGCGAGGGTGTGCAGGC
>JAKJFB010000014.1:17148-22630 GCA_022705125.1 Pseudomonadota bacterium | reverse complement strand
CACGCCGCTGGCTCGCCGCGGCGACACCATCTGAAGCCTGACCCACGTGTCAGTGGGCTGAGCCTTGCTGCAGCGCGGCGATGCGATCTTCCAGTGGCGGGTGGGTGCGCAGCAGCGCGGCGAGGCCCTGCTTGAGGTCGCCGCTGATGCCGAAGGCGGTGAGGCTGTCGGGCATCTGCTTGGGCAGGTCCTGCTCGGCCTTCAGGCGCTGCAGGGCGGCGATCATAGCGTTGCGGCCGCCGAACTGCGCACCCGCGGCATCGGCGCGGAACTCGCGGCGGCGGCTGAACCACATCACGATCATCGAGGCGAGCAGCCCGAGCACGATCTCCGCCACGATGGTCGTGACGAAGAAACCGATGCCGTGGCCGCGCTCGGTCTTGAACACCACGCGATCGACCGTGTGGCCGATGACGCGCGCGAAGAACATCACGAAGGTGTTCACCACGCCCTGGATCAGAGCCAGCGTCACCATGTCGCCGTTGGCCACGTGCCCGATCTCGTGTGCCAGCACCGCGCGCGCCTCCTCGGGGCGAAAGCGCTGCAGCAGTCCTTCGCTGACCGCCACCAGCGCGGCGTTGCGGTTCCAGCCGGTGGCGAAGGCGTTCGACGCCGGGGAGGGAAATATGCCGATCTCCGGCGTCTTGATGCCGGCATCACGCGCCAGCTCGGTGACGGTCTGCACCAGCCACTGTTCCTCGCGCGTCCTCGGCTGCTCGATCACGCGCGTGCCGGTGCCGCGCTTGGCCAGCCACTTGGACAGGAACAGCGAGATGAGCGAGCCGCTCATGCCGAACACCGCGCAGAACACCAGCAGCGCGTTCAGGTTCAGGTCGACGCCGTTGGCGGCCATGATCGAATTGAATCCCAACAGGTTCAGCGTGATGCTGGCGAGCATCAGGATCGCGATGTTGGTCAGCAGGAAAAGCCCTATGCGCATCATGGAATTGGCTCCGGTGCCTTTTTGGATCAACAGCCGCTTAGATGGGGTTTCGTTCGTGAAGTTTCAAGAGTCCGCGGGCGGCGGTTCGTCGGTGGCCGGCGGTTCATCCATCACCGGAGGGGCGTCGGGAATGGGGTTCAGTACCTCGACCGCGGGGTAACCCTTGTCGTCGGCCTCGCAGGCAATGATCTCCCCGCGCAGGGCGAAGTCCTTCACGTTGACCTCGAACAGTTCGTTCACCGCGACATCGCGGTACGGGGTGCGGAACAGCGCCGGCCGGTGGCTGCCGTCCAGCCAGTCGTGGTGTCGTCCGAGGTAGTGCTGGTTCTGGTTGCGGATCACGAACAGTGCTTTCAACGGTTTCCTCCGGCGGTGATGTAGGGTTGCAGCAGGCACAGCGTGACGCGCTTGAGGTCGGCCAGCGTGCGGCGCGAGCGGATGCCGCCCTGGTTCACCACCACGAGCAGCAGCGCGTGCGTGAGTTCCAGGTAGGCGCGCGCGAGGCGACCGAGCTCGGCGGTGGTGCCGTCGAGCCCGTAGCGGGCGAAGGCGACGCTCATGCGCTCGATCACCAGTGCATCATGCTGCTGGTCCAGAGCGCGCAGCTCCGGAATCGAGAACATCGCCTGCACCAGGTGGAGTATGCCGTGCCGGGCCTTGTAGGCGGCCAGTTGGCGCTCGATCAACCGGTCGACGAACTGCTCCGGCGCGAGATCCGCGAGCTGCCAGCTGTCGATTTCGGCCAGCGAGCGCTCCACCTCGCGCAGCCACTGTTCGGCCATCGCGTACATGATCGCGTGCTTGTTCGGGAAATAGTGGTAAAGCGTCCCCACCGATATCCCCATGTCGCGCGCGATCAGGATCGTGGTCAGCGCATCGAAGCCGACCTCGTCGAGAAGCCGGGCGGTCACGTCGAGGATCTGCTGCGCGCGCGCCAGCGAGCGCTGCTGCAGCGGTTCGCGGCGCGGGCTGAGCTGCTGCTTGCGGCCGTTGCCGCTCGCCGTGTCCGGGTTCATCGGGGTGGCCGCTCTCCTGCGCGATGGCGCCCCTCGCGGGCGCGGCGCATTCTGGCCACCGTTGTCTCCCGGTGCCACCGCGCGACCCCGCTCAAAGCCGGTCACGCAGCGCATAGTAGAGCAGCCCCAGCACCATGCCCGGATAGCGCAGCAGCGTTCCGCCGGGAAAGGTCGGGGTCGGCATGCGCGCCATCACGTCGAAGCCCTCGCTGTGGCCCGTGATCGCGGCGGCCAGCAGCTTGCCGGCCAGCGTGGCGGTGGGGATGCCATGGCCGGAATAGCCCAGCGCGTAGTGGATGTTGCGCCCCAGCTTGCCGAAGGCCGGCAAGCGCCGCAGCGTGATCGCCAGCGTGCCGCCCCAGCCGTAGTCGATGCGCGTGCCCGCCAGCGCGGGGTAGATCGCGAGCATGTGCGGGCGCACGAAGGAGCGGATGTCCGCGGGGAAGCGCGCGCTGTAGTTTTCGCCGCCGCCGAACAGCAGGCGGCGGTCGGCGGACAGCTTCCAGTAATTGATCACGAAGCGCGAGTCCTGCATCGCGAGGTCGCGCGGGTTGATCGAGCGCGCGGTCGCCGCGTCGAGCGGCTCGGTGGCGAGCATGAAATTGTTGATCGGCATGATGCGCCCGGCGATGCGCGGTTCCAGCTTGCCCAGGTAACCGTTGCAGGCGAGCACCAGATGATCGGCGAGCACCGAGCCCTGGGCGGTGCGCACGCGGATGCGTGGTCCTTCGTCGTAGCCGGTCACGCGCGACTGCTCGTGCATGCGCGCGCCGGCGCGCCGGGCAGCCTCGGCCAGCCCCAGTGCATAGTTCAGCGGGTGCAGGTGCAGCGCGCCCTCATCGAGCAGGCCACCGCGAAACACCGTGCTGCCCGAGAGCGTGCGCATCTCCTCGGCGGGCACGTGGCGGCACTGCGTATAGCCGTAGCGCTCACCGAGATGCGTCGCTTCATCGCGCAGGTAGTCGTCGTCGCGCTGCTTCCAGCCGGCATAGAGGATGCCGGGCTTGAGGTCGCAGGCGATGCGGTGGCGTTCGACCAGTTCGCGCACCAGCGCGACCGCCTCCAGCCCGAGTTCCCACAGCAGGCGCGCGTGCCCCTCGCCGAGACGCTGCTCGAGCTCGCGCTGCGGGCGGCGCTGGCCCGTGCTCGCCTGTCCGCCGTTGCGCCCGGAGGCGCCCCAACCGACGCGCTCGGCCTCGAGCAGCACGACATCGCTGCCGCGCCCGGCGAGGTGCAGCGCGGTCGAGAGCCCGGTATAGCCGCCGCCGATCACACAGACCTCGGCGCGCGTTTCACCGTGCAGCGGGGCAAGTTCCGGTGCCGCGTTGGCGGAGGCGGCGTAATACGAAACCACGTGACCGGCGACACTCATCCGGAGGTACTCCCGCGCGGCCGGCTTGCTTTTGCCCGACGCCCCTGTTTAAACTGAATCAATATTCGATTTAAGACGAATGATAATTCGGTTACCGTGTTGCCGCAATCCCCGTCGCGCGTTGTCGTCGCGGCGACCAGCGCTTGCGGCCTGTCATGGCGACGCCGGCAACGCCCTTTTTCATCACACGCGAAAGTGAACCCCATGGATACCATCCATAAATGGCTGATAGACAACCGCATCACCGAGGTAGAGGTGCTGGTGCCGGACATGACCGGCAATGCTCGAGGCAAGTTCGTGCCCGCGGACAAGTTCATGAAGCAGGAAAGCCTGCGCCTGCCCGAGGGCATCCTCGCCCAGGCGGTCAACGGGGATTACCCCGACGACTACTGGGAGCTGGTCGATCCGCGCGACCGCGACATGAACCTGCGTGCCGACCCCGGTACCATGCGGGTTGTGCCGTGGGCCAATGACGCGACCGCGCAGATCATCCACGATTGCTATGACATGGAAGGCAATCCCCATCCGCTGGCGACGCGCAACGTGCTGCGGCGCGTGCTCGCGCTCTACGAGCGCGATGGCCTGAAGCCCGTGGTGGCGCCCGAGGTCGAGTTCTACCTGGTCAAGAAGAACGCCGATCCCGACTACGAACTGGAGCCGCCGCTGGGGCGCTCGGGCCGGCCGGAATCCGCGCGCCAGTCCTACTCCATAGACGCCGTCAACGAGTTCGATCCGATCATCGAGGACATGTACGATTTCTGCGAGGCGCAGAAGCTGGACGTGGACACGCTGATCCACGAGGCCGGCGCGGCGCAGCTCGAGGTCAATTTCCTGCATGGCGATGCGCTGGCGCTCGCCGACCAGGTGTTCACGTTCAAGCGCACCATGCGCGAGACCGCGCTGCGCCACAATGTCTTCGCGACCTTCATGTCGCGCCCGATGGCCAAGGAGCCGGGCAGTTCGATGCACATCCACCAGAGCATCCTGCGCCTCGATGACGACACGAACATCTTCAGCCATGCCGATGGCAGCGACACCGAAGCGTTCATGCACTATATCGGCGGGCTGCAGAAGTATGTGCCCCTGCTCATTGCGCTGTTCGCGCCGAACGTCAATGCCTACCGGCGGTTCACGCGCGAGATATCCGCGCCGATCAGCCTGCAATGGGGTTACGACAACCGCACCACCGGATTTCGCGTGCCGGTGAGCGACATGCGCTCGCGCCGCGTGGAGAACCGCTTTGCCGGTGCCGATGCCAACCCCTACCTCGCGATCGCCGCGAGCCTGGTGGCCGGTTACCTCGGCATGAAGCAGAAGCTCGCGCCCACGGCGCCTTGCCCCGGCAACGCCTATGAAGAGGAGATCACCGTGGCGCGCAGCCTCGAGGAAGCGCTGCGCTACATCGACGAGGACGACGCGGTGGTCGACATCCTCGGTCAGCAGTTCATCCGCGCCTACCGCTCGGTGAAGCTGGCCGAGTACGACGCCTTCAACCGCACCATTTCGTCCTGGGAGCGCGAGCACCTGCTGCTGAACGTCTGAGTGCTGCGCCACCCGCCGCTGCCGCCCCGCCGCACCCGGGGGACAGTGGGAGCGCGCGCTTAACCAGAGTTAATGTCGCAACGCCCGTCGCATGTCTTATAGTCGCAGGCCTCCAACGCCTGGTGCCTCATGACAGAAATCCGCCCTGCCGCCACCGTCATTCTCCTGCGCGATGCACCCGACGGGCTGCATACGCTGCTGTTGCGCCGTAATTCCGCGCTCGGCTTCGCCGGCGGCAACTGGGTGTTTCCCGGCGGCCGCGTGGATCCCGAGGAGATCGCCGCCGCGGCGGACGAGCTCGAGGCCGCGCGCCTGGCGGCGGTGCGCGAGACGCGCGAGGAGGCGGAACTGCACATCGACATCGATTCGCTGCGCTACTACGCGCACTGGACCACGCCGCCGATCATGCCCAAGCGCTACGCCACGTGGTTCTTCGTGGCGCGCGCGCCCGCGGATGATGCGGTCACGGTGGACGGCAGCGAGATCCACGAGCACCAGTGGGTGCGCCCGGCCGAGGCGCTTGAGAAGCGCGCGCGCGGCGAGATCGAGATGATGCCGCCGACCTTCGTGACCCTGACCGAGCTGAGCGCCTGCGCGGACGTGGCGGAA
>JAKJFB010000014.1:0-17129 GCA_022705125.1 Pseudomonadota bacterium | reverse complement strand
GAGCCGCACTTCGTGGTGCGCGCGGGGCTGCCGACGGAGTCGCTCTACGCCGGTGATGCCGGCTATGCCGCTGCGGATCCCGACGTACCCGGTAGCCGCCACCGCGTGGTGATGGGGCACCAAGCATGGCAATACCACAACGAGGGGGGCGTGGCATGGTGAGCAAATGGCAGGCGGCGCAGTCATTGTCGCGGATGGACGATTACCCGCTGCACCAGATCGCCGACACGATGCGCCACGTCGGCACCAGCGACCGCAACTTCTACGACCGCTACTACTTCAACCTGCACAACTCCAGTGGCGAGCTGTTCATGGTGATGGGCATGGGCCAGTACCCCACGCTCGCGGTGCAGGACGCCTTCGTCGCGCTGCGCCGCGGCAACACGCACCGCGTGGTGCGGGCCTCGCGCGAGCTCGATGACCGTGCCGACACTTCGGTCGGTCCCATTCGCATCGAGGTGCTGGAAGGGCTGCAGAAGCTGCGTTTCGTGCTCGAGCCGAACGAGTGGGGGCTGGCGATGGACCTGGTGTGGGAGGGCGCGATCCCGGCCTTCCTGGAGCCGCGACAGTACGTGCGCCGCAAGGGGCGCGTGTTCTTCGACTCGGTGCGCTTCGCCCAGACCGGCTGCTGGAGCGGCTGGCTGGAGATCGACGGCGAGCGCCACGCGGTGACCCCGGATCGCTGGAAGGGCAGCCGCGACCGCTCCTGGGGCATCCGGCCGGTGGGCGAGCACGAGCCGGCGGGCATCCACCACGGCACGCACAGCATGCAGGGCATGTGGAACTACTGCCCGATGCAGTTCGACGACCACTCCATCCTGTACATCTGCAACGAGCTCGATGACGGGCGCCGCGAGCTCGAGGAGGCGATGCGCATCTGGGCCGATCCGGAGCGCGAGCCGGAGTGGCTGGGGCGCCCGGAGTACGAGCACACCTTCGACGCGGCGAAGGAGTTCATCACGGCCTCCACGATCCGTTTCCCCGGGGCGCCCGGGGGAGCGTTCGAGGTGCAGTGCACGCCGCTGCTGCCGATGTACCTGTTCATCGGCACCGGCTACGGGGTCGATGCGGACTGGAAGCACGGTATGCACAAGGGTCCGCTGGTGGTGGAAGGGCTCACGCTCGATCATGAGCGCGACCGCGGCCGCTTCTTCGGCCTGATCGATTCGCCCTGCCGCTTCGAAACCGGCGGCAAGGTGGGCTGGGGCCTGTTCGAATACTGCTTCATGGGGCCGTTCGAGCGCTACGGTATCAGCAACCCGCTGTTCTGGAACCTGAAGCTGTGAGGCGGGGGGGCAGGGCATGACGCGTCGCTTCGAGGCCTTCCTGTTCGATTTCGGCGGCGTGTTCACCGACT
Source organism: Pseudomonadota bacterium (assembly GCA_022705125.1). The sequence goes on along the minus strand of JAKJFB010000014.1, from coordinate 15,772 downwards.
CGCCGTTCACGGCCGTCGAGGACTTCGGGCGCGCGATCGGCGCCGACCCGAGCCGGGTCAGCGCCATCGTGTTCGGTTCCTACGAGCACGACGGCGAGCATCCTTGGCACCGCCTGGAGCGCGGCGAGATCGCTCTCGAGGCGGCGCGCGAGAGCATCCTCGCGCTCGGGCGCGAAGGCGGGCTCGAGGTCGACATCTACCAGTTGTTCGCGCGCATGGCGGGCAACGACGCGGGTGCGGCATCGCGCGGCGTGCTGCTCGAGGCGGTGCGCGGGCTGCGCGGTGCCGGCTACCGCACCGGTATCGTCACCAACAACGTGCGCGAGTTCGGCGACGGCTGGCGCGCGCTGATCCCGGTCGAGGAGTTGTTCGAGTTCGTGGTCGATTCCAGCCACGCCGGGGTGCGCAAGCCGGATCCGCGCATCTTCGCCCTGGCGCTGGAGCGGCTCGGGCGCCCCGATCCCGCGCGTTGCGTGTTCCTCGACGACCACCCGGCCAACGTGGCGGGCGCCGAGGCGGTGGGCATGCGCGCCATCCACGTCGGGCCCGACCCCGCGGTCACGGTCGAGGCGATCGAACGGCTGCTCGACTGAGCGCCGCCGGCCCGCAGACCGGCCTCCTTTCGCACTGTTGCCACATGGATCGCGCCGCCCGGCGCGAACTCTTTTGCACATTCCGGGTGCGGTTGCGTGCTTTCGCCGCCGCAGGCGCGTCGCTATAGTGGCGGGTCAACGATGGGCGTCGGACAAGAAGGAGTGCGCGCGATGCGACTGCAGGGCAAGGTGGCTTTGGTGACCGGAGCGGGTCTCGGCATGGGTCGCGCGATGGCCGAGGTGTTCGCGCGCGAGGGCGCGGCGGTGGTGGTGGTGGACCTCACCGCGCGGGACGCCGAAGAGACGCTGGCCCTGATCAATGCGCGCGGCGACTGCTGCGCCCTCACGGCGGACGTCTCGGACAGCGCGCAGGTCGCGTCGGTCTACGCCGAGGTCGAGCGCCGCTACGGGCGGCTCGACGTGCTGGTCAACAACGCCGGCATCGGCGCGGCGCCCAACGACGGCTACGACAAGTTCTACGAGCGCATGGCGGCGATGAACGAGCAGATCGCGCGCGGCGAGGCGCCGACGGTGCATCTCGACCACATCATCGACATGCAGGACGACGGCTGGCAGAAGGTGCTCGACATCAACCTGAATGGCCTGTTCTACAACTGCCGTGAGGCCGTGCGCCTGATGATCAGGTGCGGGGTCAAGGGCTCGATCATCAACATCTCCAGCACCGCGGGCCTGAACGGCACGGGCGCGGTGCACTACTGCTCGTCGAAGGCCGCGGTGCTCGGCTTCACCAAGTGCCTCGCGCGCGAACTCGGCGGCCGCGGCATCCGCGTCAACGCGATCTGTCCCGGTGCCATGAACACCCGCATGATGGCCAGCATCAGCCCCGACTACGCCAAGGCGATGCTCGCCTCGATCCCGCTCGGGCGCATGGCGGTGCCGGCCGACATCGGCAACGTGTGCCTGTTCCTGGCCAGCGACGAGGCATCGTACTTCACCGGGCAGACGCTGGCCGCCAATGGCGGCTGGCAGATGCTCTGAGCGCCACGCGCGCACCCACCTTTCACGAGGACACGAACATGGCAGGAAGACTCGACGGCAAGGTTGCCCTCGTCACCGGCGGCGGTACGGGCATAGGTGCGGCCACCGCACGGCGTTTCGCCGAGGAGGGCGCGACCGTGACCGTGTGCGGGCGGCGCATCGAGCCGCTGGAGCAGGTGGTGCACGCGATCCAGGCCGATGGCGGTTCGGCGCGCGCGGTGCTGCTCGACGTGAGCGACCGCCAGGCCTTCGCCGATGTCGTGACCGGCATCGAGCGCCAGGATGGCCGGCTCGACATCCTCGTCAACAACGCCTACTCGATGGTCGGCGCCACGATCGCCGACTCGAGCGAGGAAGACTGGCACGCGAACTTCCGCGTCACGCTCGATGGCACCTTCCACGGCATCCAGGCCGCGTTGCGCGTAATGGAATTCCAGCGCAGCGGCGCCATCGTGAACGTCTCCTCGGTGTGCGGACTGCTCGGCTCGATGTATACCGCCGCCTACGGCGCGGCGAAGGCCGGTGTGCTGAGCCTGACGCGCACCGCCGCGCTCGAGGGCGCGCCGCACAATATCCGGGTCAATGCCGTGGTGCCGGGCGTGGTGATGACGCCGGGCACGGAAGCGGCGATCCCGACCCGCGCGGCGCAACTGGCGACCGCCGCGGGCGTGCCGCTGCGGCGCATCGCCGATCCGCTCGAACTGGCCAACGCGATCCTGTTCCTCGCCTCCGACGAGGCCTCCTACATCACGGGCATCCAGCTGGTGGTCGATGGCGGCAAGACCTGCGAGCTGGCGACCGGGGCGGCCACGATGAACGAATTCGACGCGACCTGAGGGAGGCTGCATGAGCGCATCCACCGACCTCCTGGCCCGCATCGACCGTCTCGAGTCCACCGAGGCCATTCGCCAGCTCGCGGCGCGCTACTCGCTGTCGCTCGACATGCGCGATCTCGATGCGCACGTGAACCTGTTCGCGCCCGACATCCGCGTCAGCCGCGAGAAGACCGGGCGCGCGCACCTCAAGCGCTGGCTCGACGATACCCTGCGCCTGCAGTTCACCGGCACCTCGCACCATATCGGCAACCACATCATCGAGTTCGACGACGCCGATCACGCGCACGGCGTGGTGTATTCCAAGAACGAGCACGAGACCGGGCCCGAGTGGGTCATCATGCAGATGCTCTACTGGGACAACTACGAGCGTGTCGAGGGCACGTGGTATTTCCGCCGCCGCCTGCCGTGCTACTGGTACGCCACCGATCTCAACAAGCCGCCGATCGGCGACAGGAAGATGCGCTGGCCCGGCCGCGAGCCCTACGACGGCGCGTACCACGAACTGTTTCCCTCATGGAAGGAGTTCTGGGCCAACCCGCCGAGCGGCGACGAACCCGAAGTCGCCGCCCCGGCGCCGGTCGGCGAGTTCCTTAAGCGCATGCGCCGCACCACGGCGGAGCCGCGCATCCGCGTACGCTGACATCCCGCGGCCGTCCCGGTGGCGGCCTCGCCCTTTTCGCGACCCGATCACAGGAGTCCTGTTTCCATGACCGCAACGCTGTTCGATCCCGTGCAACTCGGTGACATCCCGCTAGCCAACCGCGTCGTGATGGCGCCGATGACGCGCAGCCGCGCCGGCCCGGGCGACGCGCCTACTGAGCTGAACGTCGAGTACTACCGCCAGCGCGCCAGTGCCGGGCTGATCGTCAGCGAGGGCGTGCAGCCCAGCGCCAATGGCAAGGGTTACTGCCGCACGCCGGGCCTGCATACCGAGGCGCAGGTGGCGGGCTGGAAGGCCGTGACCGACGCGGTGCATGGCGAGGGCGGACGCATCGTCGCGCAGATCATGCATTGCGGGCGCGTGGGCAGCCACCTGAACAAGGATCCCGGCGCCGAGACCGTGGCCCCGTCGGCGGTGCGCGCCAAGGGCCAGATCTACACCGATGCCGCCGGCATGGTCGACCTCGACGAACCGCGCGCGCTGAGCCTCGAGGAGATCCCGGGCGTGATCGGCGAATACCGCCACGCCACGCAATGCGCGCTGAGGGCCGGCTTCGACGGCGTGGAACTGCACTGCACCAGCGGTTACCTCCCGGCGCAGTTCCTCTCGACCGGCACCAACCAGCGCACCGATGCCTACGGCGGCAGCCTGCACAACCGCCTGCGCTTCGTGCTCGAGTTGCTGGAGGCGATGACGGCGGTGGCCGGCAGCGGGCGTGTCGGCATGCGCATCTGCCCGGGCAACCCGTTCAACGACCTGCACGACGACAACCCGCACGAGACCTTCGCGGCGCTGCTCGATGCGGTGAGCCCGATGCGGCTCGCCTACCTGCACGTGATCCGCTCGCCGCGCAGGAGCCTGGACTCCTTCGCGCTCGCGCGCGAGCACTTCCGCGGGCCGCTGATCGTCAACGACAGCTTCGATCGCGCTTCGGCCGATGGTGTGCTCGAGGCGGGTGAAGCCGCGGCGGTGTCCTTCGGCCGCTCCTACATCGGCAACCCCGACCTGGTGCGGCGCCTGCGCGAGGGGCTGCCGCTCGCGGACTTCGACCTCGCGACGCTCTACACCCCTGGCCCGAAGGGCTACACGGACTATCCCGCCGCCTGAGTGTCCCGCGCGGGGGCGGCGCTGGCGTTGCCCCCGTGCCCCGCCGAAATTTCATTTGCCCTTCCCGCGCAGCGCGGTCTATGCTCGCTCCAGCATTGTCTGTAGCTGCAAGAACCAATTACAAAAACCTGTGGGGGAGACACGCTATGAAAGCACCGTTCCGGCGCTCGGCATTCTATGCATCGATACTCGCGACCCTGGCGCCCGCGGCCCTGGCCCAGATCCAGCTCGAAGAGATCATCGTCACCGCCACCAAGCGCACCGAGAGCCTGCAGGACGTGCCGATCTCCGTGAACGCGGTGTCGGGCATGAAGATGGAGCAGGTCGGCATCACCAACCTCGAGAAGCTGACGGCCTACGTGCCGAACTTCTCGATGAACCAGACCGGGATCTCCTCGGCGATCACGGTGCGCGGCATCAGCTCCGGCATCAACCAGTCCTTCGAGCAGTCCGTCGGCATGTACAACGACGGCATCTACTTCGGCAAGGCGCAGCTGACGCGCCTGCCGCTGTTCGACATGGAGCGCGTCGAGGTGCTGCGTGGCCCGCAGCCGATCCTGTTCGGCAAGAACAGCATTGCCGGCGCCGTCAGCCTGATCACCGCGAAGCCCGAGGACGAGTTCGGCGGTTCGGCTCAGGTGCTCTACGAGCCCGACGCCGACGAGCAGGACTACCGCTTCGTGGTGACCGGACCGCTCACCGACACGCTGAGCGGTCGCCTGTCGGTGCTGTACCGCGAGATCGACGGCTGGGTGGAGAACACCGCGCTGAACGACCGCGACGAGACGCAGGAAGAGGAGCAGGTCGTGCGCCTCGGCCTGCACTGGCAACCCACCGACGCGCTGGGCATCCAGTTCAAGTACGAGAACGCGCAGTTCGACACCGTGGGCCGCAACATCGAGCTGGTGGGCGACGTGATCCGCGAGGACCTTCCCCCGGGCACCGGCACCTCGTACCTGACGGCGCTGCCGCGCTTCGTCGCCAACCTCAATTCGCTGATCGATGCCGGTGTGCGCACCGGGCCGAAGATCACGAGCTTCGTGCCCGACGATGGCAGGTACAACGACAAGCGCACGGCAGGCGCCTGGGATACCAGCGAGAACGACGTCGACAATTTCCTGCTCGACGCGAACTACGAATGGTGCGACCACACGCTGAGTTTCGTGACCGGCTACGTCGAGTACGACACCAGCGAGACCTACGACATCGACTACACCGCCGCGCCGATACTCGACGACAGCCGGCTGTCGGAGGACTACGACCAGTTCAGCCAGGAAATCCGGCTGACTTCGCCCGGCGGCGAAACCGTGGACTATATCGTGGGCGCCTTCTACCAGGACAGCAGCCTCGATTTCGGCGACAGTATCAACGTGCCGACCGACAGCCTGCTGCGCCTGCTGGCGAATCCGTTCGCCGGCATCAGCACCCGGCGCGTGTTCGAGCAGGACACGGAGGTGTGGGCAGCCTTCGGTCAGGCGACCTGGAACGTCACCGAGGCGTGGCGCCTGATCCTGGGCGCGCGCTATACGCAGGAAGACAAGGACGGCTACCGCAAACAGGCGCACTTCGACACCGCCGGCCTGGAGGTCGCGGCCACGGATCCGCGCTCGGCGCTGTACAACGTGCTGTGGGGGCGGCTCGCCATCGAGCCGAACCAGCTGGAGGACAGCCGCAGCGAGGATGCCTTCACGCCGCAGGTGATACTGCAGTGGGATGCCACCGGGGATCTGATGCTCTACGCGAGCTATGTCGAGGGCTTCAAGTCGGGCGGCTACGACAACCGTTCCAATGCCCACCCCGATCCGGCCGTGGTGGTGCCCGGAACCGGCCCGAACGTGATCGGCGCCTGGGAGTTCGACAAGGAAGAGGCGACGAGCTTCGAGGTCGGCTTCAAGTCCACGCTGGGCGACGGCGCCGCGGAGCTGAACGGCGCGCTCTTCTACACCGAGTACGACGACCTGCAGACCTCGGTGTTCGACGGCGTGGTGGGTTTCAACGTGCAGAACGCCGGCAAGGCGACCACGCAGGGCATGGAGCTCGACGGACGCTGGCTGCTGCACGAGTACTTCACGCTGTCGGGCTCGCTCGGTTACCTGGATTTCGAGTTCGACGACTTCGACGTGGCGCAGTGCTGGTTCGGCCAGGCGCAGCTGGAGCCCGATCGCGTGACCAATGCGGCGCTGTCGCAGTGCGATGCCAGCGGCGAGCGCAAGGAGTTCACGCCCGAATGGAAAGGCGTGGTGACGGCCGATTTCAACTACCCGGTGACGGACGCGCTGGAGCTGCGCGCGATGGTGGACCTGCAGTACACCGACTCGTACCTGTGGACGCCGCAACTCGATCCGCGCACCGAGCAGGATGCATTCACCAAGGTCAATGCGCGCCTCGCGCTGGCCGAGAGCAGCAGCGACACCTGGGAGGTTGCGCTGATCGGCAGCAACCTCACCGACGAGCGCACGCACAGCTATGGCGGAACCGGTGTGCTGGCGGGCACGCTGACCGGCGGCACGGGGATGGCGTACTACGCCTTCACCGACCGGCCGCGCAGCTACTCGTTGCAGGGCACCTACCGCTTCTGAGCGCCGGTTCGTTTGGGCGGGGCTCCCAGGTCGGGCGTGGGTCGGGCATGTAGGTCGGGCTTCAGCCCGACAAGGGTTCGGCCACGCCGAACCCGCCACGCGAAATCGCCCAGAGGCTTTTGCAAGTCGGCACGAATGCCCACCCGCAAGCACATGTCGGCATAAATGCTGACCTACACCCGCATCAGCTGCCCGCCGTCGACGTTGAGGATGTGCCCGGTGATCCAGCTCGCCTGGTCCGAGAGCAGGAACAGCACGGCATCGGCCATGTCCTGCGGCTGGCCGAGGCGCGCCAGCGGCATGGTCTTGATCATCTGCTGGGCATATTCGCCGGCGGTCTTCTGCAGCGCGCTGGTCTCGGTGGGGCCGGGCGCGATCGCGTTGATGCGGATGCCGAGCGGGCCGAGCTCGCGCGCCAGCGAGGTGGTGATGCCGTTCATCGTGAGCTTCGCCACGCCGTAGTAGCCCGCGTTCATCCACGCCGCGGTCGAGGACTGGTTCACGATGGCCGCACCCGGGCGTTTCTGCAGGTAGGGCAGCGCGGCGCGCGTCATGATCAGGCAGCCGTGAGCATTCACGCGCATGAACTTCTCGAGGTAGGCGAGATCGACGGTGAGATAGCCGCCCTTGAGCATGTCGCCGAAGATCGCGGCATTGTTCACCAGGTAGTCGATGCCGCCGTAGGCGCTGGACGCCGCCTCGGCGCAGGCCTTCGCCGAGGCCTCGTCGCTCACGTCCGTGCGCACGAACAGCGCCTCGCCGCCGGCGGCGCGGATGCCCGCCGCGACGCGTTCGCCACCTTCCTCGTTCAGCTCCGCCACCACCACTTTCATGCCGCGTGCCGCGAAGGCATTGGCATAGCCCTCGCCGATGCCGCCGCCGGCGCCCGTGACGATCGCGACCTTGCCCGTGAAATCCATTGCCTTCTCCATGTTCATCAGTTGTCGTGGTTTCAGTGCTTGCGGCGCCGGTAGCGCAGGACGCAGGGATCCGAGGGGCGCAGGATCAGCGAGGGCATGATCTCCCGGTACTCGCCCGGGGGCCCCGCGAGCTCGAATTCGAATTCCTTCAGCAGCGTGCCGAAAATCGTCTTCACCTGCAGGATCGCGAAGGCGTTGCCGACGCACTTGCGCTGCCCGCCACCGAAGGGGATGTAGGCGAAGACGTTTTCCGGTTCCGGTCGATGCGGATCGAAGCGTTCCGGGTCGGGGAAGTACTGTGGCAGCCGGTGCGCGACGTAGGGCGAGAGCATCACGTTCTTGCCGGCCTCGATCAGGTAGTCCTTGTAGTGGAAATCCTGCATCACGCGCCGGCACAGGGCGTTGAGCGGCGGGTGCGCGCGCAGGATCTCGCGGATGAACCCCTCCATGAGCGGCATCTTGCGCAGTGCGCGGAAGCTCAACTCGGTCTCGGTCGCGAACAGCTGGTCGACCTCGGCGGTCACTTCCCGGCCGAAGTCCGGGTAGCGCGCGAGTTCCACCAGGGTCCATGCGGCGGTGTTCGCGCTGGTGTGATGCCCGGCGAACATGAACCAGACGACCATGCCGGCGATCTGCTCGTCGCTGAGGCGGCTGCCGTCGAGCAGGGTGGCATCCATGTAGACCTGCAGCAGGTCGTCGTGCGTCTCGCCGGCGTTGCGGCGGCGGTGAATGCGCTCGATGATCAACTCCCCCAGCGCCTTGCGCGCCCGGTCGCGGCGGTCGTAGACGGCCTTCTGCTGGGTGTGATCGACCGTGCCGGCAGCATCGGCGGCCTCGCCGAGGTCGTGGTAGTGGCGCGCGAACTCGTCGGTCAGCGAGTAGCGGAATTCGGCGCCCAGCAGGCAGTGCGTGGAGGTCTTGATCGTGAGATCGGCGAAGGCCTCGTAGAAGTCCATCTCGCCCTCGTCGCCCCAGCCGGAAATCCAGTCCTCGACCTCCCTGGCGACGATCGGCGCGTAGTAGGTCAGGCGCTCGGCGCGCAGGCCCTTGGCGTGCATCTTCAGCTGCTGGCGTTCGATCTCGATCGGGGCGCCATACTGCACGCCCGGGCCGAAGATCGGCACCATGTACTGGTAGGCGGCCGGAGCGCTCAACTGCTCGTCGGGGGCGCGGAACACGGCTTCGTGTGCCTCGGGGCCCACCATCAGCACCGTGCGCATGCCGCCCTGGTCGAACTCGCAGACCTCGCCGCACTCGCGGAAGGCGCGTTGCAGGAAAAAAGCCGGGTGGGCGCAGAACTCCTCGAAGTGGCCCCCGCCGGGAACGGCGCCGCTGACGAATGGGATCGGGCGATACCGGCTCGCGTCGCTGCTCTGGCTCATGGGGCTGCCCTCTGTGTAAAAAGATTGGTGTTGAATTGTTTTTATACTACGCCAGGCCGGCTACCATGACAAGGGCGATGATGCCTAGGAGAAAAACCAGCATGCAATCCTTTCAGCACCTGGCAAGCCCGATCCGCATCGGTGCGATGACGGTCGGCAACCGCATGGTCATGTCGGCGATGACCACCAATTACGGCAGCGCGGACTTCGAGGTGACCGAGCGCCTGATCCGCTACCACGAGGCGCGCGCGCGCGGCGGCGTGGGACTGATCACGGTGGAGATGTGCTCCGTCGATGTTGCCCAGCGCTACCAGCCGCAGTCGCTCAGCCTCGGCGATGACCGCTTCATCGCCGGACACCGCGAGCTGGTGCGGCGGGTGCATGCCCACGGCGCGCGCATCCAGCCGCAGATCTCCCATCCCGGTCCCGAGTCGATGACCGACCCGGTGGGGCCGTCGGTCAACGTGAACGCCGGTACCGGCTGGCCGAGCCGGGTGCTCGAAGCGGAGGAAATGGAGCGCGTGATCGCGCAGTATGGCGACGCCGCGGTGCGCGCGCGCGAGGCCGGCTACGACGGCATGGAACTGCACGCGGCGCACGGCTACATGCTGCTGGGCAGCTTCCTGTGCCCGGTGCGCAACCGCCGCGAGGACGAGTACACCGGCGCCACCATCGAGGGGCGCACGCGCCTGCTGGTGCGCGTGATCCGCCACATCAAGCAGCGCGCCGGTGCGGACTTCCCGATAACGCTGCGCATCTCCGGCAACGAGGATGCCTTCGACGGGCGCATGCTGAACGACACGCAGCTGATCGCGCCGTTGCTGGAGCAGGCCGGCATCGACGCCTTCCAGGTGAGCGGCGGCGTCTCGCACGACAAGATCGTGGCGCAGATCGTCTGCGGAGCGCATTACCGCGACGGCTACAACACCGCCGTCGCGGCCGCGGTGCGCAAGGTCGTGAACGTGCCGGTGATGGTGGTGGGGCGCATCCACGACCCGGTCCTCGCCGAGAAGATCATCGCCGAGGGTGACGCCGACATGGTGGCAATGGCGCGCCCGCTGCTGGCGGACCCGGAGTTGCCCGCGAAGGTGCTGAGCGGTCGCACGCTGGAGATCCGCCGCTGCCTGTCGTGCCAGAACTGCATCGACTCTATGCTGATCGCGCCCTTCGACGCCAACATGAACTGCGCCGTGAACGCACAGAGCGGGCGCGAAGCGGAGCTGGCGATCACGCCGGCCGCCGTGCGCAAGCGCGTGCTGGTCGTCGGCGGCGGGCCGGCGGGCATGGAGGCCGCGCGCGTCGCGGCGCTGCGAGGCCATGAGGTGCGCCTGGTCGAGCGCGGCGGACGGCTCGGTGGCTCGCTGTTCTATGCCTCGATCGTGCACGCGGACAACCAGCGCCTGCTCGACTACCTGCTCGGCGCGATGAGCCGCCTGCCGGTCAGGGTGGAGCTGGGCCGCGCGCTGGAGCCCGCGGAGTGCGCGGATGCCGACGCGGTGGTCGTGGCGACGGGCGCAAGGATGGTCCGGCCGGTGATCCCGGGGATGGAGGCGGCGCACGTCTACGACGCGACCGAGGTGCGCGGCTGGTTCTCGGGCACGCTGTCGGCCGAAGAAGCCGCGCGCTGGCCCGCGCTGCTGAAGCTGCTCGGTCATCACGTGATGCCACGCGTACAGCAGTGGCTGCGTCCGGGTCATGTGCGCGCGGCGAGCCGGCACTTCCTGCCGCTCGGCAAGCGGGTGTGCGTGATCGGTTCGGACCTGCCGGCGGTGGAGCTCGCGGATTTCATCGCGCACCGCGGTCGGCGCGTGAGCCTCATCGCCGAAGACCAGTGGTTCGCGCAGGATGTCGGGCCCAAGCGTCGCCAGGAGCAGTTGAGCGCGCTCGACCGCCTCGGCGTCGAGGTGCTCGGCGGTGTGCGGCTGACAGGTATCGACGCCGGTGCGGTGCGTTTCGAGTATGCCGGGCGTGCCGGCAGCGTGCCGGCGGACACGGTGATCATTGCCGGCAGCCCGGCGCCCGACACGCGCCTGGCGGATGCGCTGGCCGGGCGTGTCGGGGAGATCCACGCCATCGGCGATTGCACCGGTCCCGGGTTGCTGCGCAAGGCGGTGGAGGATGGCATGCGCGCGGGCACGGCCTTGTGAGCAGGCGTGCGGGATGCCAAAAATACCATTGCTGTTGAATGTTTTATTCGAGTCCAGCGTCTAGCATTGTCTGGCGGGGACGAAGCGGGCCCGGGCGATGCCTGCCCGGCCGGTGCCTGCCCGATGCAGGGTGCGGGACAGCATCCGCGAATTCGATTCATACAGAACAACTTCAGTAACGAGGGGAACGCATCATGGCAATCCGGATACGCAGATTCGCGCCGACCGTGCTGGCAATGGCCGTGGCCGGGGCCGCCGCTCCATGGGCGCAGGCGCAGCAAGACGGCGCGCGGGCCACGGGACTCGAGGAGGTCATCGTTACCGCCGAGCGGCGCGAGGCCTCGCTACAGGACACGCCGATCTCGGTGCTGGCCTTCGGGGCCGACATGCTAGAGAAACTGAGCGTCGACGACCTCGGCGACATCCAGTTCAGCGTGCCGAACCTGTTCATGCGCCAGTTCCCCAACAGCCAGGCCTCGCTGCGTACCTACATGCGCGGCGTGGGCAACAACGATGTCGGCATGTCCACCGACCCCAGCGTCGGTGTCTACATCGACGGCATCTACATGGCCCGTTCGATCGGTCTGGGCAGCGAGGTCGCCAGCCTGGAGCGCATCGAGGTGTTGCGCGGCCCGCAGGGCAGCCTCTACGGCCGCAATACCATCGGCGGCGCGATCAACATGATCACCGCCAAGCCCAGGGGCGAGTGGGGCTTCAAGGGCGGATTGAGCGCGGGCGATCGCGACTACGTCAAGGCGCGCGCCGAGGTCGACACAGCGCGTGCGGCGGGTCTCGCCGCCAAGCTGAGCCTGATGAAATCGGAAAAGGATGGCTGGATCGAGAACGATGGCCGGGGCCCGAACTTCGGCGACAACGACAGCGCGGCCGGACGTCTCGCGATCAACTGGTCGCCGACCGACAACTTCAGCGCCGACTACGCCTACGACTACTCCGATGTCGATTCCGGGACGATCTACTACCAGAACATCGGTCCCTCGCAGTTCGGTTTCGAGAGCGTTCCCTTCAGGTCTGACCGCCAGGACAACGTGAGACCCCGCGTGCCCTTCGAGGAGAGCAATGTCGAGGTCAGCGGCCACTCCCTGACGCTGGCGTGGGAAATCAGCGATGACCTGACATTGAAGTCGCTGACCGGCTACCGCGAGGTCGAGCAGGACATCTACCAGGACTATGGCGCCAACCCGGTCACCACGCGGCTCTTCGCCAATGCGCCGTTCCTGAACGAGCAGGACCAGTTCTCGCAGGAGTTCCAGCTGCTCGGCAAGCTGATGGACGGGGGGCTCGAGTACGTGCTCGGGGCCTACTACTTCGAGGAAGAGGGCGACGAGGATACGATCGATTACATCACCCTGCCGCTGGCGTACTACCCGCCGTATCCGCCGGACATGACGCTGAACGAGTTCGAGCTGCCGCGGCGCGTCAGCACGGCGAACAACGACGCGACCGCGCTCTACGGGCACTTCACCTGGACTCCCGCGGCGCTGGAGCAGCTCCACCTGACGCTCGGCGTGCGCTACAGCGAGGACGAGCGCGAGATCGAGACCGCGCAGTACGCGAGCGGCTTCCAGTTCTTCTCGACGAAGGCCGACGACACCTGGGACAACACCAGTGCCGACTTCACGGTGTCCTATGACATCAGTGACGACGTCAACGTCTACGGCAAGTACGTCGAGGGCTACAAGACCGGCGGCTTCAACATCCGCGGCACGTCGGTGGTGGCGGCGACCACTCCGGTCAGCGAGGAGACGGTCGGCACCTGGGAGGCCGGGATCAAGTCGCAGTTCCTCGATGACCGCGTGCGTCTCAATGCCGCGCTGTTCACCAGCGACTACGAGGACATCCAGCTGTCCTTCGCCGCGATCGGCGACCCGACCAACACGGTGCTGTACAACGCCGGCAAGGCGTCCATCGACGGCGCGGAGCTCGACCTGACGGCGCTGATCACCGACAGCCTCGTGCTGACGCTCGGCTACGGCTACCTCGACACCAGCGTCGACGAAGTCATCGACCCCGCCACCGGCGCGAACCTCGTGAACACCGCGAAATACGCGCTGCCGAGCGCGCCGGAGAATTCGTTCACCGCCGACCTCGACTACACCTTCCCGTCATTCGGCTACGGCGAGCTGGTGCTCAACGTGAACTACGCCTCGATCGACGAGTCCGAGTTCGTGTCGACGCCGACGTTCGGCTACAACATCCCCGAATACGACCTGTGGAACGCGCGGCTCACGCTGCGCGAACTCTGTCTGGGCGAGGGCCGCGCCGCCGTGGCCATCTGGGGCAAGAACCTCGCCGACGAGGAATACCTGCTCGACGGCATCGAGAGTTTCCCCTGGTCGCAGATGGTCGCGCCCTTCGGCGAGTCGCGCACCTGGGGCGTGGACTTGACCTACGAGTATTGAGTAACCAGCATTTCATCCGGGGGGCACGGCGTGTCCCCGGATGAAACGCTTGTGGAGAAGTCATGGCCAAACCTGCAGCGATTACGCAACCCGCAGAGCTCGGACGTCAGGCGGCGAAGAGCAAGGCGACACAGGACAAGATCATCAATGCCGTCATCGCGCTGATCCGCGAAGGCGGTTTTGCCGCGGCGAGTTCCACGCGCATCGCGCGCAAGGCGGGAGTGTCCTGGGGCGCGGTGCAGCACCACTTCGGCGGCAAGCACGAGATCCTCGAGCAGGTGCTGGCGCGCTCGCACGAGAAATTCGATGCGTCGATGTCTGGCGAGGAGTTCACGCGCGGCGCGCTGGAAAAGCGCGTGGAGCGGTTCATCAACGCGGCGTGGGAGCATTACCGCGGCGATGAGTACATGGCGACGCTGGAAATCCTGCTGGCCAGCCGTGCCGAGGGCGGCGATGGCGCCAGCATCAAGCTGAACCACCACTCGCACCTCGCGTTGTGGCGGCGCATCTTCCATGACTGCCCGCTCACGGATCGCGCCATGCAGGAGGCGATCTACACCGTGCACTGCATGCTCACGGGCTACGTCATCGAGGTGGTGCTGGAGCCCGAATTCTTCGATGTGAAGCGCTACCTGCAGCGCCTGCGCCGCATCCTGCTGGCGATGCTCACCGAGAGCTGAGTGACACGCGCGATCAGGAGACCGGCGGAGTGAATACATGAGCGAGACCGATAGATCACGCCGTCGCGTGCTGGCCGGCCTGGGGCTCGCGGGACTTGCGGCCAGCGTGGGCTGCGAACCGCGCCAGCCCGCCGCCAGCGCCGAGGTGCGCGCCTGGGACCACAGCGCCGACGTGGTGATCGCCGGCTCCGGGGCCGCTGCCATCAGCGCCGCCATCGAGGCGCGCGCGGCGGGCGCCGAGGTGCTGGTGCTCGAGCGCCTGCCGAAGCTCGGTGGCTCGTCGGCGATGTCGGGCGGGGTGTGCTACCTCGGCGGCGGCACGCCGCTGCAGAAGGCGCTCGGCTTCGAGGACAGCGCGGAGGCGATGCACGATTTCATCGTCGCCGCGGGCGGCCTGCATCCGCGGCTCGACAAGATCGCGCTCTACTGCGAGGCAAGCCTCGAGCACTTCCAGTGGATGGTCGACCACGGCGTTCGCTACATCGAGAAGTTCAGCCAGGAGAAGGAGCTGCCCTACGACGACTCCTCGCTGTATTACTCCGGCTGCGAGCTGGCGCACCCGTGGCGCGACATCGCGCGTCCGGCTCCGCGCGGGCACGTGCCGGCGGTGATGGGGCACACCGGCGGGCGCGCGATGATGGAAGCGCTGCTCGCGGCGGCGCAGGCTGCCGGCGTGAAAATGATGACCGGCGTGTCCTGCGAGCGGCTGGTGCGCGAGAGCGACGGACGTGTGACAGGCATCCAGTTCACCGAAAACGGGGCCACGAGATCGGCGCGGGCGCGCCGCGGCGTGGTCCTTGCCTGCGGCGGTTTCATCCACAACCGCGAGATGGTGCGCCGCTACGCGCCGGAGCTCTACGAGTGCTCCACGCCGTGGGCGAACGCGGGCGATCTCGGCATCGGCATCCAGATGGGCATGGGCGTGGGCGCGGCGGCGGTGCGCATGCACCAGGGCTTTGCGATCCTGCCGGTCTACCCGCCCGAGCGCGTGATCAAGGGCATCGTGGTCAACGCGCGCGCGCAGCGCTTCATTGCCGAGGATTCGTACTACGCGTGCATCGGCCACGAGACCGCCTACACACAGCACGGCAAGGCCTTCCTCGTGACCGACGCCGACTGCAGCTACGATCCGGGCGATTTCCGCATGCCGCTGCTCGCCGAGGCCGCGAGCATCGGGGAACTCGAGTCCAAGGGCGGTTTCGTCCCCGGCACGCTGGCGCACACGGTCGCGACGTACAACGCGGCCGCGGCGCGCGGCGAGGATCCGCTGCTGCACAAGCACCCGAAGTTCCTCGCGCCGCTGGCGAAGGCGCCGTTGCGTCTCTACGAGCTCGACGTCACGCGCGCGTTCTGCTGTTCGCACACCTTCGGCGGGCTGGAGACCACGGTGGATTCGCAGGTGCTCGATGCCTTCGGCGGCGTGATCCCCGGCTTGTATGCCGCCGGGC
>JAKJFB010000149.1 GCA_022705125.1 Pseudomonadota bacterium | reverse complement strand
TGTCGATCAGCCCGGAGCTCGCCGCGCTGAACCACGCGCGCTACCGGGATTGGCGCGCACGTGCGCCGGCGCGCGCCACCCGTGCCGCGCTGCTCGCCTTCCGCGGCGACGTCTACCTCGGCATGCGCGCCGAGACCTTTTCCGCCGAGGAGTTCGCGTTCGCGCAGCAGCACCTGCGCATCCTGAGCGGCCTCTACGGGTTGCTGCGCCCGCTCGATGCGATCCAGCCTTATCGGCTCGAGATGGGCACGCAGCTGGCGAACGCGCGCGGGCGCAACCTCTACGAATTCTGGGGGCCGCGCATCGCCGACGCGCTGCAGGTGCAGGCCCGCGCCGCGGGCGCCCGCGAACTGGTGAACCTGGCCTCGCAGGAGTATTTTCGCGCCGTCGCCCAGGAGCGGCTGACGCTGGCGGTGATCACGCCGGTGTTCAAGGAAAGCCGCGGCGGCACGCTGAAGATCGTGAGCTTCAACGCCAAGCGCGCGCGCGGCGCGATGGCCGGTTTTGCGATTCGCCACCGCCTGCAGCGCGCCGAGGATCTCAAGGCCTTCGCCGAGGACGGCTATCGCTACGAGCCGGCATTGTCCTGCGACCGGGAATGGCTGTTGGTCCGCTGATACTCGCGATCTCGTAGGTCCGCATGAATGCGGACCTAGGGCAGGCGAGTCCGCATTCATGCGGACTGCCGCCTCGGCGCAGCACCTCTGCCAGACCGACAGGAGCGACCATGACCGAATTGCCTTTCTCTGAGGCCTGCGAGCGCAACAAGGATCCGATCCTCGAGAAGCTGCGCGTGCATTTCGCCGGCGCCACGCGGGTGCTCGAGATCGGCAGCGGCACCGGGCAGCATGCGCTGCATTTCGCCGCCGCGCTGCCGCAACTCGTGTGGCAGACCAGCGAGGTGCCGGGACAGGACGAGGCAGTGCGCGCCCGGCTCGCCGCGCACCCGCTGCCAAACGTGCGGGCGCCGCTCGCGCTCGATGTGCGCGGCGCGTGGCCTGCCGGTCCCTTCGACGCGATATTCAGCGCCAATACTTTGCACATCATGGGCTGGGACGGCGTGAGCGCGCTGTTCAGCGGCGTGGGGCAATGCCTGGCGTCGGGTGGGGTGCTCGCGATCTACGGCCCCTTCAATTACGGAGGGCGCTACACCAGCGACAGCAACGCGGCCTTCGACGACTGGCTGCGCCGGCGCGATCCCGCGAGCGGTATCCGCGACCACGAGGCGGTGGACGCGCTGGCGCGCGCCGCGGGTCTCGAACCGGTTGCCGATCACGCGATGCCGGCCAACAACCGTCTGTTAGTGTGGGTTCGCGCGCCATGACCCTGCAACGCTTTCTCGATGCGCAGCACGCCGTCTACGCGCAGGCGCTGGAGGAGTTGCGCGCCGGGCGCAAACGCACGCACTGGATGTGGTTCGTGTTTCCGCAGCTCGCGGGGCTGGGTCTCAGCGCGACGGCGGTGCATTACGCGATCGCCGATCTCGCCGAGGCTCGCGCCTATCTCGCGCACCCATTGCTCGGGCCGCGGCTCGAGGAATGCGCCCGCGCGCTGCTCGACGTGCCCGGACGCACGGCGCACGAGATCCTCGGCTCGCCCGACGACCTGAAGCTGCGCTCCTCGATGACGCTGTTCGCGCAAGTGGACGGCGCGGACCCGGTGTTCCGGCGCGTGCTCGAACGCTATTACGACGGTGAAGCGGACGCCCGCACCTTGGCGCTGCTGGCCTCGTCCTGAGCACGCCCGCCCCGACGCTGACGCCGCGCTACACCGCATCGCGGTACGGCAGTGCTGCGGCGGCCTCGCGGCGGTAACTCTCGATCGCGTCCCGTTCGCGCAGGAGGAAGTCGTCGATCGCCGCGCGGAAGCCCGGGTGCGCGATCAGGTGGCAGGAGTGCGTGAGCACCGGCTCGAAGCCACGCGCGAGCTTGTGCTCGCCCTGCGCGCCGGCATCGAAGCGCGCCAGGCCCTCGCGGATGCAGAAGTCGATGCCCTGGTAGTAGCAGGTCTCGAAATGCAGCTGCGCGTAGTCCTCCGTGCAGCCCCAGTAGCGGCCGTAGAGCGTGTCGGCGCCGATCACGTAGAGCGCGCCGGCCACGACCTCGCGCCGGTGCTCGGCGACGACGAGCAGCAGGCGTTCGGGCATCGACTGTCCCAGCAGCCGGAAGAACGCGCGGTTCAGGTAGCCGCCGTGGCCGCTGCGCCGTGCGTAGGTCAGCTGGTAGAAGTGATGGAAGCGATCCCACAGCGCAGCGTCGACCTCCGTGCCGCGCAGCGCGCGCAGCTGCAGCCCCTGTTCCACCACCAGCCGCCGTTCGCGTTTCAGCTGCTTGCGCTTGCGTGACTGCATCAGTTCGAGGAAATCGGCGAAATCGCGATAGCCGCGGTTGTTCCAGTGGAACTGCACGCCGGTGCGATGGCCGAGGCCGGCGGCGGCCAGTTCCCCGGCAACCGGCTGCTCGGGAAACAGCAGGTGCCATGACGAGGCGCCCAGACGCGCCATTTCCTCGCGCACCGCCGCGAGCAGTTCCGCCTGCAGATCCGCGAACGCCAGCCCCTCGGCCAGCAGCAGCCGCGGCCCCGCGGCCGGTGTGAACGGCACCGCGCTCAGCAGCTTCGGGTAATACGGCTGGCCGTGGCGGCGATAGGCATCCGCCCACGACCAGTCGAACACGTACTCGCCGTAGGAGTGCCGCTTCAGATAACAGGGCATCGCGCCCACCAGCCGCGCACCCTCGCGCAGCAGCAGGTGGTGCGGTTCCCAGCCGGAGTCGCCGCCCACGCTGGCGCTGTCCTCGAGCGCGCAGAGGAACTCGTGACGCAGGAAGGGATAGTCGCGCCCGGCGAGCGCATTCCAGTCCGCCGCCGCGACCTCGCGGATGCCGCTCAGGAACTGCGCGCGAGTCATCGCAGCAGGTAGTCGGTGGCGATGCCGGCGAACACGAGCAGGCCGAACAGGTTGTTGTTCAGGAAGGCGCGGAAGCAGCTCGCGCGCTCGCGTTCACGGATCAGGTACTGCTGCCACGCGAACAACGCCGCGCCGCCGAGCAGGGCAACCGTGTACGGCAACCCCATGCCGAACTGGCGACCGGCGAGCCACAGCAGCACCAGCACCAGGACCTGCAGCAGCGCGGTGACCAGCCGGTCGGCGTCGCCGAACAGGATCGCGGTGGATTTCACCCCGATCGCGAGGTCGTCCTCGCGGTCGACCATCGCGTAAAAGGTGTCGTAGACCACGCTCCACAGCACGGCCGCGAAGAACAGCAGCCAGAGCGGTGGAGGCAGCACCTGGCGCTCGGCGGCGAACGCCATCGGTATGCCCCAGGAGAACGCGATGCCGAGTCCGACCTGGGGCAGGTGCGTGTAGCGCTTCAGGAAGGGATAGCCCGCCGCGAACACCAGCGCGGCGAACGAAAGCCACACCGTGAGCGCATTGGTCAACAGCACCAGTGCGAAGGACGCCAGCGCGAGCACCGCGCCGAGCGCGAGCGCCTCGCGCTCGCCCAGCTGTCCGCTCGCCAGCGGGCGCTCGCGCGTGCGCTCGACGTGGCCGTCGATGTGCCGATCCGCGTAATCGTTGGCGACGCAGCCGGCCGAGCGCATCAGGAACACGCCGGCGGTAAAAATGAGCAGGTTGGCCAGGGACGGTCGCCCCTGCGCCGCGAACCACAGCCCCCACCACGTCGGCCACAGCAGCAGGAACGTGCCGATCGGACGGTCGAAGCGGATCAGGCGAAGGTACAGCGGCAGGCGTGCGCGCAATTCCATGGATTGACCTGTGAGGGGCGCTGGCTCGGGATTATAGCGAGCCCAGCCGGCAGGCCGGCAGGAAGAACTCCGCGACCAGCAGTGGCGCGCCATGCACCCGGAACACCGAGCGCCGGCCCCACACCGTGGCGCCGCCGCCCGGCAGCGCGGGCAGGATGCCGTGGCCCGCGCGCACCAGCGCCACTTCGAAGGGTTCGCGCCGCAGCCCGCGGCTGGAGAACAGCAGCGCGCCCAGCGAGCGCTCGCCAAAGCGACGCAAGTGGCGCAGGCGCCCGCGCAGCGTGGCGGCGGGCATGATGCTGCGCGCGAACACCCACGGTTCGCCGGCACACTCGAGCAGCACCTCGCGCACCAGCGCGACCTCGTGCGTGCCGAGGCCCAGCGCGCGCCGCTCGGAGGCGCGCGGACGCTGCCATGTCTGGCGCAGCACGCGCACGCGCAGGCGGTTGCCGCAGGCGGCCTGGAGAATCGCGGTGAGCGAGCCTTCGTCCAGCAGCCAGTGCCGCGTCGCCGGCGGCAATTGCGAGGAATCGAACCGCCGCCAGGGCTTCCAGGCGGGTTCGCCGGGCTGGAAGCCCGCGGACGCTAACGCGTACAATGCTGCGCTCTCCGTGGTCAGGACGCCGCTGATTCTAGCCGTTCACCCGCCGCGGAAGTTCCTCGACGCGGCCCGGAGCGTAGCGGGTGCGCGATGACAATGACAGCAGCGACAGCGCGATGGCGGCAGGGAGATTGGCATGGCTCGGTGGGAATGTATCGTTTGCGGCTGGGTCTATGACGAGGCCAAGGGCTGGCCCGACGATGGCATCGCCGCCGGCACGCGCTGGGAAGACGTGCCGAACGACTGGCTGTGCCCGGATTGCGGCGTTGGCAAGGAAGACTTCGAGCTGATCGACGACACCCCGCTGGTGGCGGTTCCGCATCACCAGGAAGCGGATATCGTCTCGCTCACGCAGCCGGTGATCATCATCGGCACCGGGCTCGCCGGCTACAACCTGGCGCGCGAGTTCCGCAAGCTCGACAGCGACACGCCGCTGATCCTGGTCACCTCCGACGACGGCCGCATGTATTCCAAGCCGATGCTCTCGACCGGCTTCACCAAGAACACCACGCCCGATGACCTCGCGACCATGGATGCCGGCAGCATGGCGATCAGCCTGCGCGCCAGCGTCTGGACGCACACGCACGTGACCGGCATCGACACCGCGAAGCACGAGATCCGCATCGGCGAGGCCACCACGGTCGGCTACAGCAGGCTCGTGATCGCCTGGGGTGCCGACACCATCCGCCCGCCGTTGCAGGGCGACGGCCTCGATCACGTCTATTCGGTGAACGACCTGCTCGATTACGCGGACTTCCGCACCGCGATCAGGAACAACGACGTGAAGAAGGTGCTGATCATCGGCGCCGGGCTGATCGGCTGCGAATTCACCAACGATCTCTGCAACGGCGGTTTCGCGGTCGAGGCCGTCGACCCGCTCGGCTGGTGCCTGCCCACGCTGCTGCCCGAGCCCGCGGGCCGCGCGGTGCAGGGCGCGCTCGAGGCGCTCGGCGCGAAGTTCCACTTCGGCCCGCTGGTCAGCGAGGTGAACCTCGCGCCCGGTGGCAAGGGCATCGTGGCGACGCTGAACGACGGGCGTCGCATCGAGGCCGACATGGCGGTTTCGGCGATCGGGGTGCGCCCGCGCCTGGAACTCGCGAAAGCGGCCGGCATCGCGGTGAACCGCGGCGTGGTCGCGAACCGTCTGCTCGCGACCAGCGCGCCCGATGTCTACGTGCTGGGCGACTGCGCGGAGGTTGATGGCCACGTGCTGTATTACGTCGCGCCGCTGATGGCCTGCGCGCGCGCGCTCGCCAAGACGCTTGCCGGCACGCCGACCGAGGTCAGCTACCCGGCGATGCCGGTCACCATCAAGACCCCGGCCTGCCCGGTGGTGGTCGCGCCGCCGCCGGTGGGCGCGGCCGGCGCGTGGTCGATCAGCGGCAGCAGCCCGGATCTCGTCGCTGAATTTCGCGATCCCGCGGGCAAGCTGCTGGGGTTCGCGCTGACCGGCGAAGGCGGCAAGCAGAAGCTGCAGCTGCAGAAGGAACTGCCGCCGATCATTGCCTGAGCGCAAGCTCAGGCCGCGAGGTCGCGCGCAATCGCCTGCAGCTCCCCGGCCGAACCGTGGATGCGCTCGCTCACGGCGAGTGCGTCGGCGCGGCTGATGCCGAGCTCGGTGAACATCGAGTCCGCGATGGGCTGCAGCGGCGCGCTGCCGATGTGCTGTTCGCGCAGCAGTCGAGTCGCCAGGTGCAGCACGCGTGCCAGCACCTCGTGTTCGCCGGCCTGCTCCGGCGCCTGCTGGAAGCGCAGTGCCGCGCAGACTTCCTCCGGCAGGTGCCAGAAGCGCATCAGCCAGCCCGCCATCTGTTCACGCGTCACCCCGAGCAGGAAGCGTTCGACATGCCAGTGCCCGAGGTGCGGGTTGGCCTCGGTGTAGCGGCAGACCAGTTGCAGCTGCGGCTTGAACAGTTCCGCGAGGATCAGGAAGCCGAAGTTGTGCAGCAGCCCGCCGAGATAGGCGTGCCCCAGCGCGGGGCGCAGGCTCGAGGGCATGGCCTTGCACAGGCCCTCGACCATCGCGGCGCCATGAACGGCCTGCAGCCAGTAGTTGCGGTAACCGTAGCGCCCTTCCTTCGGCAGGCGCATGGTCTTGCCGAGCGCCAGCCCCAGCGCGAGGTTCATCACCAGGTCGAAGCCGAGCACGCGCACGATGGCGTCCTGGATGGACTTCACCTTGCCCGGCGCCGCGTAGTAGGGCGAGGACGCCCAGCTGACCACCTGCGCCGACAATGAGGGGTCTATTTCGACCACCCGCGCCAGGTCGCTGACGCTGGCATAGGGGTCGGCGCTGATGCGGATGATGCGATGCGCGATTTCCGGCAGCGGCGGGAAATCGAGGGTGTCCTCGAGGCGGCGCTCGATGCGCCGCGCGGTGAAGCGTGCGACCGCGTTGCCGATCTCCGCGACGTCGGCGCTCGCGGTGGCCGCGGGCGGGATGTCATCGAGCGCCACACAGAAATCCGCTGTCGCGCCGCCACGCGACTCCAGCAGGGCGCGGAACGCCGCCCCGGACATCTGCAGCTGTGCCCCGCCGGCACCGGCGTCGAGACCGAGCTCGCTGCTCGCGAGCAGGCGCTGGTCGGCAATCACGGGCAGCTCGAGCACGC
>JAKJFB010000148.1:6698-6983 GCA_022705125.1 Pseudomonadota bacterium | reverse complement strand
TGTCGTCGAGGTGTGCACGGCTGTGAAGGGCCCATTGCTGGAACGTTTCTGTGATCGGGGTTTCGACGCGATCGTTTATCTCGATCCCGACATTGCGGTGTTCAATCCGTTGCAAGGCCTCATCGAGGCGCTGGAGCGCTCGGACATCCTGTTGACCCCGCACCAGCTGGAGCCCGATGACCAGTACTACCAGATTGTCGACAATGAAGTGTGCTCACTGAGGCACGGCATTTTCAACCTCGGCTTCGTGGCGATAAAGCCTTCGGCCGAAGGCAGGCGATTTGC
>JAKJFB010000148.1:0-6667 GCA_022705125.1 Pseudomonadota bacterium | reverse complement strand
TGGGGCTGTTCGTCGACCAGAAGTGGTGCGATCACGTCCCGGTCTTTTTCGACGGAGTGAAGATCCTGCGAGATCCCGGCTACAACGTGGCGAGCTGGAACCTGAGCAGGCGGAAGATCAGCATCGACAGATCGGGCAGGATTCTCTGCAACGGCAAGCTCCTTTATTTCTATCATTTCACCAAGCTGGGGCCGGTCGGCGATGCAATGACCCAGCGCTATGCCAAGGACAACATCGAGGTCTACGAGCTCTGGTCGTGGTACCGGCGAAAGGTCGAGGAGTCTGCCTTCGAAGAGCTGCCCGATGGCTGGTGGGCGCTCGGGCAATTCTCGAACGGCACTACGATCACGAGCGAACAACGGCGATGCTACCGGGACAGGCCGGATCTCCAGACCTATTTCCCTGATCCATATCTGGCAGAAGGAAATTCGTTCTACGAATGGTACGGGCGCAACGCATGATCGGCTGCCACGGCGCTGCAGGCGTAGCCGTTGAGCAATAATTCTTTCGATCGGTTGGCGGTGAGGGTTCATGGTCGGGTGTGCGTGGAAGGAGCGGGTTTTTGTTCTTGGCGACAGCAGGACGGGCACCTCCTCGTTCCATCAGTTGTTTTTGCTTGCGGGCCTGAAATCCATTCACTTTTACGAAGAGGAAGCCGGGATGCTGCCGCATGTTGCGGGCAATCATGCCGAGAATTCCAGGCGCCTTCTTCGCTACATCGGGAATTCCGGCATTCAATGCTTCTCGGACTATCCGACTCGCCTCTACTACAAGGAGCTCCATGCTGCGTATCCGGAAGCGCTTTTCATACTGACGAAGCGGGTGAACGTGAAAGTCTGGTGTGAAAGCATGTTGAATTACTTCGATCACATCACCGATATCGACGAGCTTGCGTTCCACTATCTGAGGATAAATGCGGACATCTCGAGATATTTCGCGGCGTCCGGCAATTTCTGCGAGATTGCGATTGACGCTCCTGGTTTCGCCGGGGCTTTCTGCCGGATCAAGCGTCACTTGCGGATCGACGGCGATGTGGAGTTCCCGCATGTCAACCGATGGCAGGACAAGGAGTAAGTCACTGCCGTTCACCCTGATTTCCGAATTGCGCTAGACTGGCCGACTTTCCGATAATTGGACCGGGCAGAAATCCGCAAATGTTGCGCGACCCGAACATCGTGGCGGTGGACCTCACGCCGGTCCTGCCGGGAGGTGAAAACGGCGGGGCCAAGGTCTTCGTGCTGGAGCTGCTGCGAGGTCTCGCGGCGCAGGCACCGCAGATGCGCTTCGTCCTGCTAACGCGCGTGGAAACCCATGACGAGCTCGCCGTCCTGGACGGGCCGAACGTCGAGCGCCGCCTGGTGCTGGGCGCCGCGCAACCGACCCCCGCGCGGCCCGCCCTGTGGGTTCGCGTGGCGCACCGGCTGGCGCGTTACCTCCCCGGGCGTATCCGTGCGCTGGCCTCCCGCGCGGGTTACCGGCTGATGCGCCACCGGCGCCGTGCTGCCGCCCCGGGCCTGCTGCAGGGGATCGGCGCCGAGTTGCTGTTCTGCCCGTTCACGGCTCCCACCTATGCCGAGCCCGGGGTGCCGGTGGTCAGCGTGGTGCACGACCTGCAGTACCTGAGCTATCCCCAGTTCTTCGAGGCCGCCGATATCGGTCATCGCGACCAGGTGTTCCGCGCCGCGTGTAACGAGGCGACGCTGCTGGTGGCGATTTCCGACTACGCGCGCGACTCCGTGATCCGCCAGGCTGCGATCGCGCCGGATCGCGTGCGCACCATCCATCATCGCCTCGGCAAGCGCCTGGGCAGCGCCGCGGGCCCGGACGAGTCGGTGCTCGCGCGACTGGGGCTGGCGCGCGGACGCTACCTGGTCTACCCGGCCAATTTCTGGAAGCACAAGAACCACGAGATGCTGCTGACGGCGTTCGGGATCGCGGCGCATGGCGGATTGCCGCAGGATATGCGCCTCGTGTGCACCGGAGCGCCCGGTGCGCGGCGCGATTTCCTGGCGCAGGCAGCCGATGCGATGGGGCTGGGCTCGCGCGTCGTCTTTCCCGGCTACGTTCCGACCGAGGCACTTGCGGCACTGCTCGGCAACAGCGCGGGCATGGTGTTCCCCTCGCTCTACGAGGGCTTCGGGATGCCCGTGATCGAGGCGATGGCGGCCGGCGTCGCGGTGGCATGCAGCAACGCGACCTCGTTGCCCGAGATCGCCACCGGGGCGGCGCTCCTGTTCGATCCGCGCATTCCCGGGCAGATCGCGGCGGCGATGCTCGAACTGGTCAACGACCCCGCGCGGCGCGCCGATCTGGTTGCCGCGGGGCTCGAGCGCGCGGCCGGATTCAGCGATGCCGGGCGGATGGCGGACGAATACCGCGACGCGTTCCGCCAGGCGATGGGGCAGGCGCTGCCACGCCCGGGCCGGGGAGGCGCGGGCGCGTGAAAGTCAGCGTCATCACGCCATCGTTCAACCAGGGCCGCTTCATCGAGCGCACCATCCGCAGCGTCGCCACACAGGGCGTGGCGGAACTGGAGCACGTCGTGATGGACGGCGGCAGCACCGACGAGACGCGCGCCGTGCTCGAACGCTGCGGCGCCACGGTGCGCTGGGTTTCGGAAAAGGACCGCGGGCAGACCGACGCGCTGAACAAGGGCATCCGCGCCACCAACGGCGAGATCATCGGCTGGCTGAATTCGGACGACGTCTACTACCCCGGCGCGATCGCGCGGGTGCTGGAGGTGTTCCGTACGCAGCCCGGGGTCGACGTGGTCTACGGCATGGCGGACCACATCGACATCGACGACCGTGCCTTCGAGGAATATCCCACCGAAGCGTGGGACCTGGAACGGCTCAAGGAGACCTGCTTCATCTGCCAGCCGGCGCTGTTCCTGCGCCGCCGCGTGGTCGAGCAGCACGGGCTGCCCGACGAATCGCTGCACTACTGCATGGACTACGAGTACTGGCTGCGCCTGGGCAAGGGCGGCGCGCGCTTCCACTACCTCGAGGAGAAGCTGGCCGGGTCGCGGCTCTACGGCGAGAACAAGACGCTGGGGGCGCGGGTGGCGGTGCATCGCGAGATCAATGACATGATGCGGCGGCATTTCGGGCGCGTGCCCGAGCGCTGGCTGTTCAATTACGCGCATGCGGTGGTCGAGCCCCGGGTCGAGCGCGCGCGCGCGCCGCGGCGCTTCGTGCTGTGCCTGGCGCTGCACTCGATCGCCGCGGCGTTGCGCTGGAACCACGGCATCGGTCCCGCGATGCGGCGCGTGCTCTGGCACTGGGGGCGCGATGCATATCGGCTTTGATATCTCGCAGACGGGCGCGGGCAAGGCGGGATGCGGCTACTACGCCGACGCCATGCTGCAGGCGCTGCTCAGGCTCGCGCCCGCGCACCGCTTCTCGCTCTATCCGGGTTTTGGCGATTTCTACTTCGATGCGCGCATGCCGCTGCGCAATCCGTACCCGGGCGCGAACGCCGAATACGGCCCGCGCCACCTGACGCGCGAGAGCGCGGCCGAGTTCTGGAATGCGCCCGCCCTGGCCGATGCGCTGGGCCGGCCGGACATCGTGCACGCCAACAACTTCTGGTGCCCGCCACGGCTCGAGGGCTCGCGGCTGGTGTATACGCTCTATGATCTCGCGTTCCTGGTCGATCCGTCGTGGACCACCGAGGCCAACCGCATCGGCTGTTTCGAGGGTGTGTTCCGTTCTTCCATCGCCGCGGACTGGGTCGTGGCGATCTCGCAAGCCTCGCGTGGCGACTACCTGCGCACCTTTCCGCACTTTCCTGCCGAGCGGGTACGCGTGATCCACCCGTGCTCGCGCTTTTTCGCCGCCGACGACCTGCCGGGCGAGCGCCATGAGCGCCTGCGCCACGTGGCGCCGGGACGCTTCTGGCTGAGCGTGGGCACCATCGAGCCGCGCAAGAACCAGCGCCGGCTGGCCGAGGCATTCGCCGGGTACCTCGCGGGCGGCGGCGAGCCGATGCCGCTGGTGCTGGCGGGAGGGGAGGGCTGGCGCATGGAGGGCTTTCCCCTGTTCCTCGAGGAACTCGGCATCGCGGAGCACGTGATCGTCACCGGCTACGTCACGGACGCCGAGCTGATCTGGCTGTACCGCAACTGCTACGCCAACCTCTATCCCTCGTTGTTCGAGGGTTTCGGGCTGCCGGTGCTGGAAGGCATGCAGTTCGGGGCGCCGACGATCGCCTCGTGCAGCAGTTCCATCCCCGAGGTCGCGGGCGAGGCGGCGGTGCTGCTGGCGCCCGAGGATGCCCGCGCGTGGACGCGGGCCATGCTGGAGCTGGCCGCCCATCCCGTGCAGCGCGATGCGATGGCCGGGCGCAGCCGGGAGCGGGCGGCGTGTTTCGACTGGAATCGCAGCGCGGGGCAGCTGCTGGCGCTCTATGATGAGGCCCTGTCGCAACCTGCCAGGAGCCGCACGTGAAACGAGCGCTGATCACCGGGATCACGGGACAGGACGGATCCTTCCTGGCGGAGTTCCTGCTCGCGCGGGGCTACGCGGTGTACGGGCTGGCGCGCCGCGAGAGCTGGTTCCGCGCCAACAACGCCAGCCACCTGGCCGGGCGCGTGGAGATCCTGTTCGGCGACATGACCGAGGGCATCGACATCGCCTCCGCGGTGCAGGACGCGCGCCCCGACGAGATCTACAACCTGGCCTCGCAGTCGCGTCCCGGCGAGTCGTGGGCGCGCGCGCCCGAGACCCTGATGATCAACGGCATGGCCGCGATCCGGCTGTTCGAGACCGTGCGCCACGCCTGTCCGGCGGCGAAGGTCTACCATGCCTCCTCCTCGGAGATGTTCGGGCGCACCACCGGGGTGGCCCAGGACGAG
Organism: Pseudomonadota bacterium; assembly: GCA_022705125.1. Next base: position 1,812 of record JAKJFB010000148.1, on the reverse strand, counting down.
GACACGCCGTTCAACCCGCAGAACCCCTACGCCGCGGCCAAGGTCTACGCGCACCAGATGGCGCGCATCTACCGCGAGAGCTACGGCATGTTCATCGCGACCGGCATCCTGTTCAATCACGAGAGCGAGCGCCGGCCGCTGCACTTCGTGACCCAGAAGATCGCCTATGGCGCGGCCTGCGCGGCGCTCGGTATCGGCGACTCGCCGGACCTGAACGAGCGCGGGCGCCCCATCGTCGAGCACCGACACCTCGCGCTCGGCAACCTCGAGGTGGCGCGGGACTGGGGCCATGCGCGCGATTTCGTGCGCGCGATGTGGCTGATCCTGCAGCAGGGCACGGCGGATGACTTCGTGGTGGGGACCGGTATAGTGCACACCCTGCGTGATCTCTGCGATGCGGCCTATGCCCACGTCGGGCTGGACTGGCGCGAGCACGTGGTGAGCGATCCGGCGCTGGTGCGGCCGCTGGAAACGGGGCGCACGGTGGCGAATCCCGCGCGGGCCCGGGCGCGGCTCGGCTGGGAGCCCGAGATCGGGTTCGCGCAGATGGTGCACGGCATGGTGGATGCGCAGCTGGCGCGGCTGCGCGAGGCGGCCGCCTGAAGCGGCGGCAAACATTCGGGTTACAGGCAGGATTTTCGCGGCATGAAGAAAGCGTTGGTGACGGGAATCACGGGGCAGGACGGCGCCTACCTGGCCGAGCTGCTGCTGTCCAAGGGCTACGAGGTGCACGGCATCAAGCGCCGCGCCTCGCTGCTGAACACCGATCGCATCGACCACCTGTACCAGGACCCGCACGTCGAGCGGCGCAACCTGCTCCTGCACTACGGGGACCTGACGGATTCGAGCGCCCTCACCCGCGTGATCCAGACCGTGCAGCCCGACGAGATCTACAACCTCGGCGCGATGAGCCACGTGGCGGTCAGCTTCGAGGTGCCGGAGTACACGGCCAACGCCGACGCGCTGGGGGCGCTGCGCATCCTCGAGGCGATCCGCCTGCTCGGGCTGGAACGCAAGACCCGCTTCTACCAGGCGTCCAGCTCCGAGCTCTACGGGCTGGTGCAGGAAGTGCCGCAGAAGGAGACCACGCCGTTCTACCCGCGCAGCCCCTATGCCGTCGCCAAGCTCTACGCCTACTGGATCACCGTGAATTACCGCGAGGCCTACGGGATGTACGCTTGCAACGGCATCCTGTTCAACCACGAATCGCCGGTGCGCGGCGAGACCTTCGTGACGCGCAAGATCACGCGCGCGCTGGCGCGCATCAAGCTGGGGCTGCAGGACTGCCTCTACCTCGGCAACCTCGACGCGCTGCGCGACTGGGGCCATGCGCGCGACTACGTCGAGATGCAGTGGCTGATGCTGCAGCAGGAAACGGCCGAGGACTACGTCATTGCCACCGGCGAACAGCACAGTGTGCGCGAGTTCGTGGACCTTGCCGCCGCCGAGCTGGGGCTGCGCATCACCTGGTCGGGCAGCGGCGCCGCGGAGACCGGCGCCGACCAGCACGGGCGGGTGATCGTGCGGGTGGACCCGCGCTATTTCCGGCCCACCGAGGTCGAGACGCTGCTCGGCGATTCGACCAAGGCGCGCGTGCAGCTCGGCTGGACGCCGCGCACCAGCTTCGGCGAGCTGGTGGCCGAGATGATCCGCGAGGACCTCAAGAGCGCCGAGCGCGACGAGCTGGTCAAGCGCAACGGCTTCGACGCGTACGACTACCACGAGTGAGCGGGGCCGCCCGATGGAACGCGACGCGCCGATCTTCGTGGCCGGCCACCGCGGGCTGGTCGGCTCGGCGATCGTGCGCGCGCT
>JAKJFB010000147.1:6787-7036 GCA_022705125.1 Pseudomonadota bacterium | reverse complement strand
CGATCGAGCCCGGTCTTGAGCATCGAGGCGAGGTTCTTGTAGCGCATCGCCCCGAGCGCGACGGCGCGGGTGGCGGCGGCCTCCAGCCGTGTGTTGCCGTACTGGCGTGCCAGGCGCATCAGCCCCAGGCAGGCGCGGTAGCCCTGTTCGGGGTGCGGCATGCGTTCGAGCTGGAAGGCGACCACGCGCTCGGTGTGCGGCCCCACCGTGGCGCCCCAGGCGATGAGCTTGCTGGGCGACCACTGGCGG
>JAKJFB010000147.1:315-6777 GCA_022705125.1 Pseudomonadota bacterium | reverse complement strand
TGGGCCTGGTGCGAGGCGGGCATGTGCTCGGTGAGCGTGCTGAAGGCGCCGCGCCGGTGGCTGCGCGCATGCACCGCCACACGGCGTCCGCTGGCGAAGCACTCGATGCTCGAGAGCGTGACGCGAAGCTCCAGCACCTGCCCGACCAGCGCGTGGGGCACGCTGTAGTAGTGGCCGTCGAACTCGACGTGATAGTCGATGTTGGGCTTGGCCTTCTTCCACTGGGCGAACTGGAACGGCGTGGCGGGCAGCGCACGCAGCGCCGGCTGGTCGAGCGTCTCGAAGGCGCTGCGACGATTGCCCGGCAGGCGCTGGAAGGGGCGTGCGTTGAGATCCTCGAGCAGCTCGGCGATGGCCACGTCGAGCTCGGCCAGCGAGAAGAAGCGCCGGTGCCGCAGCCGCGCCAGGATCCAGCGCTGCACGATCTGCACGCCCACCTCCACCTTGCTCTTGTCCTGCGGCTTGTAGGGGCGTGCGGGCAGGATCGCCACGCCGTAGTGCTGGGCGAATTCGGCGGTGGTGCGCTGCAGCTGCGGCGCGTACCGGTCCGGCTCGCCCACCAGGGCGCGGGTGTTGTCGGGGACGATCAACTCGGGCACGCCGCCGATGAAACGCAGCGCCCGCCCCAGCGCCCCCAGCCAGTCGGCCTGCGACTGCGTGGCCGTGGCGCAGGCGAAGGTGTAGTTTGACGCCCCGAGCACCGCGACGAAGATTTGCGCCCGAGAAATCTCGCCGGTCTCGGCATCGACGATCGGCACCGTGTCGCCCGCGTAGTCGATGAAGAGCTTCTCGCCGGCGCGATGCACCTGGCGCATCGAGCGCTTGAGCCCCTTGGCGAACGCTCGGTAGAGGTCGCAGAAGCGCGAATACTGGTAGGTCGGCCCCGGGGCGGCGTGGACGTACTCCTCCCACAGCAGCGCGAGGGTGACGTTCTTCTTCTTGAGTCCCTGATGAACGGCGGCCAGGTCCGGCAGCGCATGGCCTACCGCCGTTCCCCGTGGCCGTGGGGTCGCCCCTAGCAGCGCACGCAGCTGCGCCTCGTCGGCCCGCTCCAGTTCGGCCCAGCTCAGGCCACGAGCCTCGGCCGCCTTCACGTACTTGGCGACCACCCCCTTGGAGATCGACAGCGCGCGCGCGATGCGCTCATGCGAGAGCGCGCAGTCGTACTTGAGCCGTAACAGCTCCTTGATCTTGTGCATGGCAATCCGCTCCGCCGGCATCCCCTCGCTCCGCGCAAAGCGCGCGAGGGTAGCCGCAACAAAGGTGGTTGCCACGCTGGCCGCACAGGCCGTTCCGGTTTGATCGTGACCGACGATTCCGACAACGTGACCGGTGATTCCGACGGCGGCCCAAATCGGTCACGATCAAATCGGAATCGCCGGTCACAGCCTCGGAATCACCGGTCACACCCTTCTCGGAATCAGCGGTCACGTTGGGCCGGAATACGCACGCATTAAGCGCAGCGCGAGTTTCTTCATCTGCTCGGGCCTCTTGATGATGCTGCGGCCCAGCTTGTGGCTTTTCAGATCCGCCCAGACGTGCTCGTCGGGATTGAGATCGGGCGAGTAGGCCGACAGCCGGAACAGCCGCAGTTTGCCGTCGAGTCCTTCGACGAACTTTCGGACCTTGGCGCTGCGATGCAATGGATGGCCATCGACAACCAAGAAAATCGGCCGCATTGCGCCCTGCATGAGGCGCTTCAGAAACTCGATGAAGACGTCCGCAGTGACGTTCCCCTCGGTGCACATGAATCGCAACTGCCCCTTCGGGCTGATGGCCGAGATCAGATTGAGCTTGAAGCGTGCCCCGGTCGTCTTCACCACCGGCGTCACACCCACCGGCGCCCAAGTCGTGCCGGTTTGGTAGTCCGAACGCACCGCGGCCTCGTCGCCGAAGAAGATCTCTGCCCCGACCGCCTTGGCCTCGGCGCGAATGCGCGGAAACTCGTTCTTGATCCAGTCGGTGACAAGTGCCGGGTCGCGCTGGTAGGCGCGCATCAGCGGCCGTTGCGGCGACAGCCCCAGCTTGCGCAGCAGGCGTCCGACGCTCACCTCCGACATCGCCACCTTGAACTGGGTGCGGATCAGCTCCCGAACCATCGCCCGCGTCCACAGCGCAAAGTCAAACTTGAACTGCTGCGGGTTCGACAGCGTGATCGTGCGGTACAGCCAATCGAGCGCCTTGCCCTCGAGCTTGGGCTTGGCGCCCGGCACGGGCTTGGCGCGCAGCGCGTCGAGCCCGCCTTCGCGGTACAGCGCCAGCCACTCATAGATTCGAGGGCGCGAAAACCCCAGCGCCTTGACCACCACTTCGGGCGACTCGCCCGCTTCAACACGTTGCACTGCCCGAATCCGAATCTCTTCGAGCGTGGCATGCGACAGGGAGCGACCGTCTCTTTTTTCCATGCGCAATTATCGCATGCGGGGATTGGTCAATGTTCGCTAACCAACGTACTTGTTAGTAAGTATCCCACAGTAGGTGCGTGGAGCACACTCTGCGTCTGTCCAGAGACGCGGCGCGGACTTGCGAGCGCAACTGAACGCACTATGGGTCGGATCCGGCTGTAGGCGGAAGTGACAAGCGGTCATTGACCGCGACACGCGAACGAACGGCAGGTGACCGGCGCATTGCCGACCGACGCGCACTGCAGGTTCAACGGCCCCTCAGGCCGATGACTTGTCCGAGGCCGACGAGAGACCGCCAACCGGACCAGGATCAGTAACCTGCCGTTCGCGTTCGGCGAAATTACTGAGCCGCTATGTCTCTTGATGGCCGATTGTGTCAGCCCCCGGACTTTGCCGAGCCGCCCTTCTCCCCCCCGGATACTAGCGATACTCACGCCCACTTCACTCGGGGCGCTGCTTCTGTCAGCCTCCCCCCAGGGAAATCGAGGTCAACTTGCTCGACGAACTTCGTCTCGAAGCCACGTTGGACAACTTCACGGCCATCGCCGATCAGCCCCTCCGCTACAAGGGCGACGGCTCGGCACCCGGTCAGTTCGGGGCGAACGCCTCCACGCCCGCGGCCTGCGCCGCCTTCTTGAGATCTGCGTCCAGGGTCGCGAGCGGCAGGCCGGTTCGCAGGGCCAGCTCCAGATAGGCCGCGTCGTACGCCGATAGCTTGTGACGCCGGGCCAGGTGCAGGGTGTCACCCAAGGCGTGGGCGGCCGTGGCCGGATCGGTCGCGATGTTCAGTCGCTGCAGGAGGACGACGAAGGCCTGCGAGCGTGCCTCGGTGAGCAGCCCCTTGGCCTCGGCCCGGGCGATCACGTTGCTGGCCTCGAGCGCCCACAGCGATGGGACCAGCGCCTGCTGCTCACGCAGCGCATCGAGCACGGCCTCGGCGTACGCCACATCGGCCGGCTTGCCATTGGCCAGCAGCCAGCACATCGCCACCGAGTTATCGAGCACGAAGCTCATGCCCGCCCCTCGTTGATCAGCGCCTTGATGTCGATCCCCTCGACGGCGGGTGCCACGCGCATGAACTGGCGCATCGCATCGACGGCCGCGGCGGCATCCGCTTGCTTGGCGCCTTCAGCCGGTATCAGGTCGGCGATGGGCTCGCCACGCAGGGTGATGGTGTAGCGCTTGCCCGCCTGCACGCCGCGGAGCAGTTCGGGCAGTTTGGTCTTGGCCTCGTATGAGCCGATTTCAAGATTCATCACGTTCTCCGGTTGCCATAGACCAGTTTATAGACCAGTTCACAAGGGAATCAAGCACGGCATCAACAGGCTCTCCAACGGTGAAGCTGCGCCAAGTGGCACAAGACGGCATGCGGGTGCGGGCCAGTGCGGGGGCGAGGTCGTTCCGGCGCGTGCATCGACGACCGATGCCCGGGCGACGGCCTTGACGAAGATGGACGACAGCCGGTTTCGGTGTGTGCGTGGCCCCCCTTGTGCGCTGCGGCGAGACAAGCAGACCGTCGGCGTATAGCCTGTCGTCCGTTTCACGACGTGATATATGTGAAGCCAAACAAAACGACACGATTCCAGGAGGACGACCATGTCTTACACGATGCCCGAATTTCTCGCCCACGCGATCGCCATGGAGCGCGAGGCCGCCGAACGCTACCTCGAACTGGCCGACATGATGGAGGCGCACAACAACCTCGAGGTCGCCTCGCTGTTCCGCGACATGGTGCGCTACTCCAACATGCACGGCGACTCGATCGTCGAGCGCGCCACCGGCCACGAGCTGCCGCGGCTCAAGTCCTGGCAATACCGCTGGGTCGCGCCCACCGAGGTCGGCGACGAGGACGCCTTCGACTACACCATGAACGCCTGGCAGGCGCTGGAATACGCGCGCGAGAACGAGGCGCGCGCGATGAATTTCTACCGCACCGTCTCCGAGACCAGCACCGACCCGGAGATCAAGACGCTGGCCATGGAGTTCGCCACCGAGGAGGCGGACCACACGATGGCGCTCGACAAGATGATCGCGCAGACGCAGCGGCCCTGAGGGCGGACGCGGACCGTCGCCGGGCGGTCCGCCCTGCGCAGGACGGCGGCCTGCGCATGCGCGGGAGGCTCCCGCGCGACGCGGGCGAGCGCCCCGGCACGCGATGATCGGCATCCCCCGACGGGAAGGTGACGGAATCGTCCTACACGGTTTTCCGCCTCGTCGGACAACGCCCGCAGGAAGTCGCGCCTATAGTGGAGTTGCAACCCACTCGCGGGACCGACCCGCCAAGACACGACAACCCTCAGGAGACCCGCCATGAAACACACCGCCGCCACCCTCGCCCTGTCCGGCCTGCTCGCCTTCACCGCCGTCGGCTGCGCCGTCACCCGCGACCAATCCACGGTCGGCGAATACGTCGACGACGCCACCGTGACCACGCGCGTGAAGGCGAAGTTCGCCGAAGACCCGACCGTCAGCGCCATGTCGATCAGCGTGGAGACGCTCAAGGGCACGGTGCAGTTGTCCGGCTTCGCCAAGAGCACCGCCGAGCGCAACCGCGCGGTCGAGATCGCGCGCACCACCCCGGGCGTGAAGTCGGTGAAGAACGACATCGTGATCCGTCCTTGAGGACGCGCGCCGCAGCCCCCGCCCGAAGCGGGGACTGGAGGTTCCCGTGGGGCGGGCTTGCCCGCCATCGGGAACCCGACCGCGCCGCAGCCCCGTTTCCACGCTAGCCCGCGCCCGGGGCCGTGCGCGCTGCCGCCCCATGCTGCGGACAAGCCCGCAGGCGTGGGCCAGGATAGGACAGGTTCATGAATGCCGATCCGGAGCCTCTGCCCTTGCCCCCCGCCCCATCCCGCCTGCCGCACCCGCGCGCGGGGCGCCTGATCGCCGTGCTGCTGCTGAGCTTCGTGCTCGGGCTGGCGTGGCTGCTCGCCGGCCAGTGGCAGTCCGAGTCGAGCCGCGTCGCGCTGGAGGATCTGCGCGCGCGCTCGGTGCGCCTGCATCACCTCGACACCCTGCTGCTGCAGATGCTCGACGCCGAGTCGAGCGTGCGCGGCTACCTGCTGACGCAGAACCCGGTCTACCTGAGGCCTTACCAGGACGGCCAGGCCGCGCTGGAAAGCACGCTCGCAGCCTTGCGCGCCGACACCTGGGCGGACGAGCGCCAGCACGAGACCGTCGACCACCTGGCGCTGCTGATCGACATGCGCTGGAGCCTGCTCACGCAGGCGATCGAACGCGGGGTTCCGCCCGGCGCCGACCAGCCCGACGGCGGCACCGGCAAGCAGGTCACCGACGACATCCGCACCCGCATCCTCGCCCTGCGTACCGCAACCCAGGCCGAGATCGACGCCACCCAGGATGGCGCCTTCGCACGCTTTGGCGACGCGCGCACGATGAACCGGGTGCTCGGCGCGAGCGTGCTGGCGCTGCTGCTGGTGCTGGTCGTGGTGCTCTACCGCCAGGACCGCCTGCGCGAACGCATGGCGCAGTTGCTGCGCTCCGAGAACGAGCGCCTGCACACCGAAGTCGCCCACCGCACCGAGGAACTGAGCAGCCTGGCGACCTACCTGACCAATGCGCGCGAGGCCGAGCAGGCGCGCCTCGCGCGCGAGCTGCACGACGAACTCGGCGCCTTGCTCACCGCCGCCAAGCTCGACGCCGCCTGGATCGCGCGCAAGCTTCCGGCCGACACCGTGGCGCCGATGCGCAGCCGCTTCGACCGCCTGCTCGACACCTTGAACCAGGGCATCGCGCTCAAGCGCAAGGTGGTGGCCGGCCTGCGTCCGCCGCTGCTGTCCGAGCTCGGCCTGCTCGAAGCGCTGCGCGCCCTGCCCGACAGCGGCGACATCGGCGAACAGGGCGGCCGGCTCGCGATCGAGCTGCCCGATGCCCTGCCCGATGTGCCCGCGCAGACGGCACTTGCGCTCTACCGCATCGCGCAGGAGGCCCTGACCAACACCGGCCGCCATGCGCGGGCCCTGCACGTGACGCTGCGCCTGGCGATCAGGTCGGACGGTTTGGCGCTGCAGGTGCTGGACGACGGCTGCGGCTTCGA
>JAKJFB010000147.1:0-305 GCA_022705125.1 Pseudomonadota bacterium | reverse complement strand
CCGCCACGGGCTGGCCGGCATGGCGCACCGGGTGCAGATGCTCGCCGGTCGGCTGGAGATCGACAGCGCGCCGGGCAAGGGCACGCGCATCACCGCACGCGTGCCGTTCGCACGCATGCACTGAAGCGGCTCAGCCCGGAATGCCGGGAATGCCTGGAATGGCCCCCTGGACGAAGTCGATCAGCTCGTCGAGCTGGAAGGATTTGTCGAAGAAGCGCTCGACGCCGAGCTGCTCGCAGCGCGCGCGCACCGGCGCGTGGCCGTAGTTGGAGAACACCACCGCGCGCGGACGGCCGAAGCGCTCC
>JAKJFB010000146.1 GCA_022705125.1 Pseudomonadota bacterium | reverse complement strand
GATCGGCCTCGCCTTGCTGATGACGGTCCCGCTGCTCTGGTACATCCGCCTGCAGCTCAAGGTGGCCTGGCAGCGCCTGGGGCTGCTCGCCATGTCCGTCCTCACCCTGATCGCCGTGATCGGCACGCATTCGCGCGGTGCGCTGGTCGGGCTCGGCGCCATGGGGGTGTTCTTCCTGCTCAAGGCGCGCAACCGGCTCGGGGTCCTGATCGGGATCATCCCGGTGGTGCTGGTCGTGTTCTACGTGATGCCGCCGGAGTGGTTCGAGCGCATGCACACGATCCAGACCTATGATGAGGACGGCTCGGCACAAGGGCGCATCTACGCCTGGGGGAATGCCGTCTACATCGCCAACTCCAGCCTGCTCGGCGGGGGTTTCCGCGCGGTCACGGGCTTCGGAGGCACCGATTCGCACAGCAACTGGTTCGGTACGCTCGGCGAGCAGGGCTGGCCCGGTCTCGTCATGTTCGTGCTGCTGCACATCTTCACCTGGCGGTCGGCGACACAGATCATCCGCATGGTGAAGCCGCACAAGGAACTGACCTGGGCGCGGGACCTCGCCGCGATGATCCAGGTCAGCCTGATCGGCTACATGTCGGCCGGCTCCTTCCTGGGCCTGCAGTATTTCGACCTGTTTTACCACCTGATCGTGATCATCGTGGTGGTGCACGAACTGGTTCGGCGGGCGGTCGGGGAAATTGCCGAACCGCGGGTGCAAGCTCGGGGAAGCAGCGCCTCCGGGCTCGAGCGGCCATTGTCGAGTGCCGGCCCGACGCCGCCCGACAAGAGCCATCTCCCGCAACCCCGCGTTGCCGGTGGCCGATTCGCGAGCTCCAGGTCGCACCGATGAGATCGAGCCTCCGGCGCACCGAGGGGGGCTCATGAGCACCTCGACACGTTCGCCGTCGGTCACCGTCGTCCTCCCGACTCATGATCGGCCTCGACTATTGGCCGAGGCAATCGCAAGTGTCCGCGCTCAGACCTGGGAGAACTGGGATCTGATCGTCGTCGACGACGCCTCGGATCCGCCCGCGTCGATACCGGATGACCCCCGTTGCGCGCTCATCCGCAACGTTCGCAGCCGCGGTGGTGCCGAGGCGAAGAATGCAGGCGCCTTCCAGGCCCGGGGCGACGTGCTGGCATTCCTCGATGACGACGATCTCTACGCTCCGTCCTATCTGCAGCGTGCAGTCGCGGCCCTCGCGGAGGACCCCGAGCTCGATGTGGTGTTCATGGGCGTCTCATGGTTCGGCGAGCGGAGCGAGGCGGGCCAGAGGGCCTACGAACAGGCGATGGGGGCGCTGCTGTCGACCCTCCATCCGTTCTCCTCTCCCAGGGGGGGAGTCCTCGCGTTCGAGCCGGCGGAGTTGTTCCGCGGACTGCTGAGGACTGTGCCGATGGCGTTTCAGCGCCCGGTCGTCAGACGTTCGAGTTTCGAGCGGATCGGTCCGTACCAGGCAGATATCCTGCTCTGGGACTGCGACTGGGCGATACGTGCCGCGCTGCAGGCGAGATGCGCTCTCGTGACCGATGGCCTGTACATGCAGCGAGCATCGGGTCAGGGGTTTTCGTCCAAGTCCGATCGACAAAGGGAGCATCTGCGCTCGAACGCCCTGATGAAGCAGCGCTTGCTGGAGGGTAAGCTGGAAGCAGAAGGCCGGGCCGCGGTGCGTGACGCGCTGGTCGAGTTGTGGTTCGGTGCCGCCTGGTCGAGCAGCAAGGGCGGAGATCAGGCCCGGGCGCTCGAATATCTGTGGAACAGTGCAAGGATCAAGCTGGAACTTGGGCAATTGCGCCTTCTGGCCCGCATCCTTGCACGGGCGATCGGTCTTGTCCGCGGCTGACCCGGGAGCCCGCAGCGCTGCCTCGCGCGGTGATGTTCGGGGAATCACGAACGCAGGGTGTCCCGATGAGTTCGATGGATCGAGAATCGGGGCTGCTTCGGTCGAGGCGCGGATCCTTGCAATCCACCTTGGCCGATGATCCTTCCGGCTCCACCTCCCTCTTTTCCGAGATGCCGTTTCCATGGATGCCGTCAAGCATGCAGTGTTTCCCCAGGTCGCTGGCAGGATGCCCAGTATCGACGCCGCGAGGGCGATCGCCATCTTTGCCGTGCTGGCGATTCACTGTGACCCCTTCATCGGGCGGGTGTATTCACTTGGAGAGGTTTCCGCAGGGGAACTGATCGATCTGGCGGGGCGGTTCGCCGTCCCCTTCTTTTTTGTCGTATCGGGCTATCTGCTTGGTGAACGATGCAGGAAGAGCGGGCGCGACCTGCGCGTCGTGAGCGGCTTTGCGGGTCGGCTGGCCGGGCTTGTCCTCTTCTGGTACGCGTTCTACCTGCTCTGGACCCCCGACTGGAACGCAGCATGGGAAGGCGGATGGATCCGCCTTGCCTATTGGCGCGCCGCGGCACTGTTCGGCGACGGCTGGAGTCTGCTCGCCGGGCCGCGTGCGCATTTATGGTTCCTGCCCGCGCTGCTGATCGGGACCCTGCATGTGTTTGCGGTCATGCGCGTGAAGCGGCGCGTCCCCTGCCTCGTCTATTTCGCCTTGCTGTATGCGATGGGGCTCGGCGCCGGAGCATATGCAGACCACCCGTTGCTGAGGCCTCTTTCTCCGGGTGTGCCGGGGGGGCTCATGTGTGCGCCGTTGATCATCGCCACCGGATGGTGGTCGGCTGGGGACACGGTTCGCATCGGGCGCCGCGTCGCCTGCTTCCTCTTCATCGGCGGCACGGTCGCCACTTTTGTCGAGGCCTGGACCCTGCTGCACATCTACGGTGTCCCGCTGGAGGGGCATGATTTTCTGCTTGCCACGCCCTTTCAGGTCTGGGGGCTGTTAAACCTGCTCAGGTCGTCTCCATCGTGGGCGGTGGGGACGCCCTTGCCCCAATGGGGACGCTACACGCTGGGGGTGTATGCCGGCCATGTCGCGGTGATGGAGGTCCTCGGCGCTCGTGAAGGCGGCGGCTTGCTCTGGGAGTTCCTCAAGACGCCGCTCGTCTATCTGCTCACCCTGTCCGTGGTTGGCCTTCTCGCCAGGTGGCCTCGCGTGAGGCCGTTCTTCGCCTAGCGCGTGCGGATGCCCCGCTGGCTGGCAGGTGTTCGCCGGCCCGGTCCTTGCATTTCGGAGCCGGGGCAGCGTCTTGTCGGAGCCGGACTGGAGCGGTCGGTTCAGGCGTTGTGCTGCAGCCAGAGTTCGAGTTCGATCAGGATCCAGATCATCACCCCGTAATAGCTCGCATGTCCGGATGCATGCGCCTTGCGCAGAGCGTCGAGGTATGCGGGTCGGACGATTCCGCGCTGGGACAAGCTGTCGAGCGCGTTGTCGGCGAGGCTCTTCAGCGGACCATGGCTGTTCAGCCAGACGCCGAACGGCAGGCCGAAGCCGTGCTTGCTCTTGGTGATCGTCTCGTTCGGCAGAAAGCCCCGCAGCGCGTCCTTGAACAGCACCCGCAGCCGCCCCTTGTCCACCTTGTGCCGCGGCGTCAGTCGGCCCGAGAACTCGACGAGATCGTCGTCGAGAAATGGAAAGCGCACCTCCACGCCGGCGGCCTCGCACATCCGCGTGACCTTGCGCAGGTCGTTGTCGGCGAGGGTAATCTTGTGGTCGAGGTGCATCATGCGCTCGATGACTTCCGTCGAGGCGCTGCGGAAATAGGCGTCGCGTGCGAGTTTCAGTGGGCGTTCGGTGTCGACCGCGGAGAGGAATTCCGGCTCGAAGATCTCCTGCAGCGGATCACGATGCAGGAAATTGTAGGTCTCTAGACGGTCGGGCAGCGGGATGCGCGCCTGCCGGATGTAGCTCTGCGCCTTGCGCACCGGAAGGATTGAATCGCCGAGCGGAAAATTCATCACCAGGGGCTCGAGCAGCTTGCGCAGTGCTGCGGGCGTACGGTGATAACGCTCGAAAACGCCCTGCTTGGCATAGCGCTCGTTGCCACCGAAGAACTCGTCGCCGCCGTCGCCCGCAAGCACGATTTCGATACCGGTCTCGCGTGCCATCTTCGCGCAGAAATAGGTCGGTGCGGCCGAGGCATTGCCGAACGGTTCATCGTAGGCCGCGGCAATCAGCGGCATGGCTTCGACGATGTCGTCTGCGGTCACGTAATACTCGTGCGCCTCGGTGCCGAAGTGGCGCGAGGTGATGCGGGCATATTCGATCTCGTCGAAGCCTTCCGCACGAAAGCCGATCGAGTAGGTGCGCGCCGGCTGCCCGCTGACCTTCCCGAGCATCCCGCTTACCGTCGAACTGTCCGTGCCGCCGGACAGGAAGGCGCCGGTCGATCGCTTCTCGTCGTACTGACGGGCGACCGCCTGCTCGGTGAGGTCGAGGAATCGCTTGCGCAGGCTGGCCTCGTCGGCGTCGACTTCCGGCGCGTAAGGAAGCTGCCAGTAGAAGCGGCGCTCGAGGCGGCCGCCGGAGAAGCTCGCGCATTGGGCGGGAAGCAGCTTCTCGACGCCGGCGAACGCCGTATCGGGGCTTGGAACCATGTGGCAATAGAGGTATTCGTAAAGCGCCTGCCTGTCGATCGTCGCTGCCACGAGCGGGTGGCGCGCCACTGCTCGCGCGCTGGTGGAAAAGACCAGCGTGCCGCCCACGGCGGCGAAGCACAGGCGCTCCGCTCCGCAGCGGTCGACCGCGAGCAGGATCCGGTCGCGAGCGCTGTCGACGAGGACCAGGGCGAAGCTGCCCTGGATCGTTTCCAGGGCAGCTTCGCCGCTGTTCCGCCAGGCATCGAGCAGCGCGGCTGCGTGGCCCTCGCTATGAGCCAGCATGGCAAGCCGCGCGTCGGGCCAGCGCGGGTGCCCGAGCAGCACGGCCATGCTGCCCGAGCGCAGGTCGACCGCACTGCTCCCCGCGGGATGGGTGCAGGCCAAAACGCCTGCCTCGGACGTCTGCACGCGGATCTGTGCCGGTGCGAGCCCCTCGGCGGCGAGCATCGCAGCGAGTGCGTCCTGGCTTGCGACGCGTTCGTCCAGGTTGATCCAGCCGCACAGTACTCGTCGTGTCGTCATCGTCTTGAATAGTAAAATTGATCACATCGCGGTCTATGGTAGCCGAGTAGGCTTCGCGCAAGTGCGGTGCAGTACACAGGTGGGCGGGGAAACGCGTACGGCCGTTGCATTCAGGTTCGCGACGGCCTGTGCTGGCTGGCGGGTCCGCCCCAACGATCCATGCGAGGTAGAGCGTCTTTACGATGTCGTTTTCAATTCTTGCTCTCGTGCTGTGGGGCGGAGCGGCGGTGCTGGCATTCCTCGTTGTGCACCGTGCCGCTGTGCGAGCCCTGTGGAACGAACCCGTGCTCGCACAGCCCGTGCTGATCGTCGAGAGCGACGACTGGGGTCCCGGGCCGGTGGCAGACGCCGACGCGCTTGCAGGGCTCGCTTCCCGGCTCGCCGCGGTGCGCGACCAGCGCGGGAGGCCGGCGGTGATGACCCTCGGTGTCGTGTGCAGCCTGCCGGACGGGGCCGCCATGCTGGCCGACGGCCTTGCGCGCTACCACCGCAGGGCGCTCGATGCGCCCGAGTTCGGGCCGATGGTCGAGGCGATGCGTGCCGGCTGCGGCGCGGGGGTCTTCGCCCTCCAGCGACACGGCATGGAACATTTCTGGCCCGATGCGCTGCTTGCGCGAGCCCGCGTTGATGCCTCGCTGCGCGACTGGCTGGCCGATCCGCAGGCGCGCAGCGAAGGGCTGCCGTCGCATTTGCAGAGCCGCTGGATCGACGCCTCGGTGCTGCCCAGCCGGCCCCTGGATCCCGCGGCGGTGCAATGTGCCGTCGATGAGGAGGCGCGGCTGCTCGAGCGCCTGTTCGGTGCGGCGCCGGTGGTGGCGGTGCCGAACACCTTCGTCTGGGACGACGCGGTCGAGCGTGCGTGGGCGGGGAGCAGCGTGCGCTGCATCGTCACCCCGGGGCGTCGCATCGAGGGGCGTGACGGCCAGGGGGCACTGATGCCGCCGACGCGCGTCATCCGCAATGGAGAGCGCACCGCCGACGGACTGATGCAGTTGGTGCGCGACGACTATTTCGAACCGATCCGCGGCCATCGGGCGGAACAGGTCTGGCAGGCCGTGGCGGCGAAGCGGCGCCTCGGCCGCCCGGTCCTGCTCGAGACCCATCGCGAGAGCTTCGTGGGCGCCGCAGCGGTCGCGCGCGCGGCGAACGACGAGCTGGAGCGGGCCTTGCGCGGGGTGCTCGAACGCCATCCGGACGTGCGCTTCCTGTCCACCGCCGAGCTCGCCGACGAACTGGCCGCTGCGGCCACGGGGCTCGTCACCCGTTCCTTGCCGCACAGGGTGGCCGTCTTCTTGGCCCGGGTCGAGCACGAGCCCGCGCTGCGGCGCTTCCTGAAATACAGCGGCCTGCGGTTCGCGCTCGCGCCGGTCTTCCTGATCGCGGGCGTGATGCATGGCCGCTGCGCCGCGCGGGCACGGTGATACGATCTGGCGCGCTTCGATCCCGAGATCTCCCATGCGGAACCGCTACCTGGTCCTCACCGAGCTTTTCCTGCCCACCAAGGGTGGCACCGCCGTCTGGTTCGACGAGGTCTATCGCCGACTCGGCGGGAAGGAGATCCACATCCTGACGGCGCAGGTTCCGGGCGCCGCCGAGTACGACCGCGATCACCCCAACAGCGTGCACCGCCTGAACCTGCAGCGCGTCGGCTGGCTGCGGCCGGAGTCGCTCGGCATGTACCTCAGGTTCCTCGTCTGCGCGCTGCGGCTCGCGCTCCACGCCGGGCGTGCCCTGCCCGAGGGGCTGGTGGCTTGGCTCGTCGCCCGCCTGACCTTGCGCCCGGTCGTGATCTACGCCCATGGCGAAGAGCTCACCGGCTGGGGCCGCGGCAACAAGTACAAGGCGATGTGCTTCGCCTTGCGCCACGCGGACCGGGTCATCGCCAACAGCGATTTCACCCGCGACACCCTGATCGGGATGGGGGTCCGGCCCGAGCGCATCGTGCTCATCCATCCGGGTGTCGACAACGAGCGCTTCCGCCCCGGGCTGCCCGCGGGCGACCTGCGCGCGCGCCTCGGGCTGGGCGATTCGGCACGGCTGA
>JAKJFB010000145.1 GCA_022705125.1 Pseudomonadota bacterium | reverse complement strand
GGACGACCGCGTGATCTATCCCGAGCCGGCGCAGAACCTGCACTCGCAGCTCGAGGACTACGCGCTGCTGAACGGCCGCCTGTCGCTCACCGAGCTGCCGCTCGGCAACGGCAGCCTGGAACTTGCGGCCTGGGGCAAGAACCTCACGGACGAGGACTACCGGGTCAGCACGATCCCGTTCCTGATCTGGACGGCGAGCTACTTCGGCGCGCCGCGGACCTACGGCATGGAAGTCAGCTACAACTTCTGATTTCCGCACCGTCGTTCCGTACCGCAACGGGCGTGGAGAGATCCACGCCCGTTTGCGTTTAACAAAGCTTAATTTCTCCGCCCCCCGCCCTGGGATAGACTCGCATCGGCTTGTAGGTCGGGATTCATCCCGACAAGGTTTCGGCGCAGCCGAAGCCGCCGCGTGCGGGCAGGCACGAGTCGGCATCAATGCCGACCCACATGAATGCCGACCCACAGTAATTCGATATCAAAAAGGGCAGAACCATGGAATATGACCTGGTGATCCGCAACGGCCGCATCGTCGATGGCACGGGGGCGGCGGCGTTCACGGGCGATGTCGCGGTGCAGGGCGGACGCATCGCCTGCGTCGGTCGCGTCGCCGCTCAGGGCCGGCGCGAGATCGATGCCGCCGGCAAGCTGGTCACGCCCGGCTGGGTCGATGTGCACACGCACCTCGACGGACAGGCTACCTGGGATTCCCTGCTGATGCCCGCGTCCAATCACGGCGTCACCACGGTGGTGATGGGTAATTGCGGCGTGGGTTTCGCGCCCTGCCAGCCCACGTCCGAGGCGCACGATGCGCTGATCGCGGTGATGGAAGACGTGGAGGACATCCCCGGCACCGCGTTGCACGAAGGCATTTCGTGGACCTGGGAGAGCTTCCCGCAATACCTCGACACCCTGGAGCGCATGCCGCACGCGATCGACGTCGCCGCGCAGGTCGCGCACTGCGCGGTGCGCACCTACGTGATGGGCGAGCGTGGCGCGCGCAACGAGCCGGCCACGCCCGAGGACATCGCGCGCATGGCCGCGATCGTGCGCGAAGGGCTCGAGGCCGGCGCGATCGGCTTCAGCACCTCGCGCACCCAGCTGCACCGCACCCGCGACGGCGAGGTGATGCCCGGCACCTATGCCGACGAGGCGGAACTGCTCGGCATCGGCAAGGTGCTGGGCGAGACCGGCAAGGGCGTCTACCAGCTCGTGTCCGACTGGGACGAGTGGGAGAAGGAAATGGACTGGATGAAGCGGCTGTCGATCAGTACCGGCCGCCCGGTGGGCTTCGTGCTGTTCTACCGCGCCGACGAGGAGTGGGAGCGCGTGCAGCGCCAGCTCGAGTACGTGCGCCAGGCCAATGCCGAGGGCGCGCAGCTGGTGCCGCACGTGGGTGCGCGACCGGTGACCATCCTGATGGCCATCGACGGCACCGCGCACCCGTTCATGTTCCACCAGAACTTCCAGCCGCTCACCGGGCTGCCGGCCGCCGAGCGGCTGGCGAAACTGCGCGATCCCACCGTGCGGGCCGCTATCCTCGCCGAGACGCCGCCCGTGCTCGGCCATCCCATCGCCGACCGGCTCGCGGTGGAGTTCGACAACATGTACCCGCTCGAGGACGATCCGTCCTACGAGCCGCGCGTCGAGGACAGCATCGCGGCGCAGGCCGCGCGCCTGGGCGTGAGTCCGGCCGAGCTCGCCTACGACCGCCTGCTCGAGAACGACGGCAAGCGCATGTTCTATTTCCCGGTCTTCGGCTACCAGACGCACGACCTCAGCCGCCAGCTGGCGATGCTGCAGGACCCGAGCGCGATCCTGAGCCTCTCGGACGCCGGCGCGCACTGCGGCGTGCTCTGCGACGCGAGCATGCCGACGTTCATGCTGTCTTACTTCGTGCGCGATCGCGAGCGCGGCGAGCGCCTGGCGCTGGAACGGGCGGTGCACCTGCAGACACAGAAGACCGCGCGCTCGGTGGGCCTGCTGGATCGCGGCGCGTTGAAGCCCGGCCTGAAGGCGGACATCAACATCATTGATTTCGACACGCTGCGCCTGCACACCCCCGAGGTGGTCTATGATCTGCCGGCCGGCGGGCGGCGGGTGTTCCAGACGGCGGAGGGCTACGTGGCCACGATCGTCAGCGGCGAGCCCGTCTACGAGAACGGCACCCCGACCGGCGCGATGCCCGGGCGCCTGGTGCGCGGCAGCCAGCCCGAACCGGTATCGCACGCCGCGTAGGTTCGGCTTCAGCCGAACAATGCGCCGGCCGGTCCCCGTTCGGCTGAAGCCGAACCCACGAACAAACGACAGGAGATGCATCAATGGCGAACTGTTACCTGGCCCAGGAAGCGAGCCGCAAGTCCGGCAAATACGTGGTCGAGGGCAACAAGCAGGCGTGGCTGGACCTGTTCGCGGACGACGCGATCGTGCAGGACCCGGTCGGTGTCTCGCCGCTGGATCCCACCGGCCTCGGCCACAATGGCAAGAAGGCGATCGAGGCCTTCTGGGACATGGCCATGCCGAACGGCATCGCCAGCTTCGAGATTCGCGAGTCGCACCCGGCGGGGGATTCCTGCGCCAACGTCGTGACGCTGTCCAACCGCCTGCCCGACGGCACGCTGATCAAGACCGATTGCGTGGCGGTCTACACCGCCAATGACGAGGGCAAGGTGACCTCGCTCAGGGCCTACTGGGATTTCAACACGCTGGCCGAGCAGCTGAAGAAGATGGCCGGCGGTTGAGAGTCGCGATAGCTAATTCATCCGGATGATGCGATTCGCCTGCCGGGTGCGCATCATGTCGCACCCGAACAGGAGAACCTGCCATGAGTGATGCCGAAGACCGTGTGAGCAGCGGGCGCAGCTGGGCGGAATTCTGCGATGCGCTGAAGCAGGCCGGTGAGCAGATCCAGCGTGCCGACGCGCCGTCCGATCCCTTCACGCGCGCCGAGGGTTACCGCTACCTGAGCCGGCTCGCCCGCGCGGGGCTCGAGTGGTACGTGGAGTTCAACGACCCGGCCTTCCCGGTGCTGTACAAGCCCTCGCACGAGACCATCAAGATCGGTGCCGACAACCCCGACAACATCTACCAGAAGGCCGTGGTCGACGGGCGCCACGACTACGTGATCCGTGGCATGCGCGGCAGCGTGTATTACATCAGCATGGCGACCAGCAAGGGCAGCTACGCGGAGAACTTCAAGCAGATCGAGACCGGTTTCCTCGACAGCAATTCCCTGCAGATCGCCGCCGACGGCAGCTTCGAGATCATCCTGAGCGCCACGCCGAAGCCGGGCAACTGGCTGCCGATGCATGCCGATTCGCAGTCGCTGCTGATCCGCCAGACCTTCATGGACCGCGCGAGCGAGATCCCGGCCGAGATCACGATCGAGCGCGCCGACGCCGGTGCCACGCCCGAGCCGCTGAGCGCCGAGACCCTCGACCGCAAGCTGCGCACCGCGGCCAGTTTCATCGACAACACCGCGCGCCTGTTCGCCGACTGGAGCGCCTCTTACCGCGGCCGGCCGAACGAGTTGCCGCCTGCCGACCAGCAGCTCTGCCACGCGACGGGCGGGGACCCGAACATCTTCTACTACCACGGCTACTTCGAGCTGGCCGAGGACGAGGCGCTGGTGATCGAGGTCGAGCGCATCCCGGAGTGCCGCGCCTGGAACCTGCAGACCGACAATTACTGGATGGAGTCGCTCGATTACCGCTATCACAACATCCACCTCAACAAGCACACGGCGAAGAGCCGCGCCGACGGCGGCGTCACGATGGTGCTGGCGCACCGCGATCCGGGTCTCGACAACTGGCTGGATACCGCCGGGCACAGGCTAGGCACGCTGTGTTTTCGCTGGATCGGCGCGAAGGAGGTCGTGCACCCGACGACGCGCGTCGTGAAGTTCGCAGACCTCAGGGCATGACGGCTATGACGGCAGACAGATTGAACGACGAGCAACTTCTCGAGGAAGCCCGTCGCGAAACCGGGTTCGAGGATTTCGGCGATCCCAGTTTCCGCGAGCCGATGCGACGGTTGATCGAGGCGCTGAATGGAGAGGCGCGGCTCAATGACACCGGTCGCGCGTATTTCGCCGGGCGCATCCGCAGCGTGCTGATCACGCGACTGCGTGCCGAGGACTGGTTCCGGCGCCACCCCGAGATACTCGAAGAGGAGATCGGGGCGCCGCTCGCGATCGTCGGCCTGCCGCGCACCGGCACCACGATGATGCACCGCACGATTTCCGCGGACCACCGCATGTATTCGCCGCTGTGGTACGAGGTGCGCTACCCGGTGCCCATGCCCGGCACCGACTTCGCGAGCGGCAACGACCCGCGCATCGCGCTGGCCGAGGCCGAGGTGCGCGCGATGCTCGAGGCCTCGCCCGAGCTCGCTTCGATCCACCCGATGGACGCGCGCGGGCCGGACGAGGACATCATGCTGCTCGAGCAGTCCTTCTTCAGCACGGTGCCCGAGTCCTACGCGCACATGCCGGATTTCGGCGTCTGGCTCGAGCGGCAGGACCAACGCCCCGGCTACCGCTACCTGAAGCGGCTGCTGCAGTTCCTGCAGTGGCAGAAGAAGCAGCGCGGCCTCGAGGCCGAGCGCTGGGTGCTCAAGGCACCGCACCACATCCATTTTCCCGCGGCGCTGTTCGAGACCTTCCCCGACGTGAAGGTGCTGCAGACGCACCGCGACCCGCTGCAGCTGATGCCGTCCTACGGCAGCATGATGTACGCGCTGACGTATCCGTTCTCGGACGCCGCCGACAAGGCGGCGATCGCGAAGCACTGGTGCGAGAAGTGGGCCACGGGCATGCATGCCACGATGCGCTTTCGCGACGCGGGCCACGACGACCGCTTCCTCGACATGTGGTACGAGGACACCGTGAGCAGCCCGCTCGATGAGATCCAGCGCCTCTACAACTTCGTGGGCGTGGACCTGACGGCCGAGGCCCGCGCCGAGATGGCGCGCTGGCGCGACATGAACCGCCGCGAGGCGCGCCCGACGCACCAGTACACGCTGGAAGAATACGGGTTCACCGAGGAAGGCCTGAAGAACACCTTTCGTGAATACCGCGAGCGTTATATCCTTTCGCGCCGGCTGGGTTGACCCCCGCCGCAAGCAGGGCTTGGCCACCGCGCCGTGGCGAGGACGCCCTGCACGCCGCAACGGATTGAAGCTCCTGGATTTTCCTGGCGCTCGTGCCCGTGATGCGAGCGGTGGGGCGCACATCAGCGATCGACAACAACGGATAGGAAACACAGCACATGACTGAGCAGAAGGCCACCAACGTCCATTGGCACGAAGGCGAGATCCAGCGCGAGCACCGCCACAAGCTGCTCGGCCAGCAGGGTGCGACCCTGTGGTTCACCGGTCTCTCGGGCAGCGGCAAGAGCACGGTCGCCGTGGCACTGGAAGAGGCGCTGTACCTGCGCGGCAAGCTGGCCTACCGCCTCGACGGCGACAACATCCGCCTCGGCATCAACAAGAACCTGGGCTTCAGCGCCGATGATCGCAAGGAAAACATCCGCCGCATCGGCGAGGTCGCGAAGCTGTTCGTGGACTGCGGCGTGATCGTGCTGACCAGCTTCATCAGCCCCTACCGCTCGGACCGCGACATCGTGCGCCAGCTGCACGCGGCCTCGGACATGCCGTTCATCGAGGTGCACGTGGACTGCGCGCTGGCCGAAGCCGAGAAGCGCGACCCCAAGGGCCTGTACAAGAAGGCCCGCGCCGGCGAGATCAAGAACTTCACCGGCATCGACGATCCCTACGAGGCCCCCGAGGCCCCCGAGATCCACCTGCATACCGACCGCATGACCCTGCAGCAGGAAGTCGACATGATCCTGCACGAGCTCGAGAAGCGCGGCATCCTTTCGGCCTGACAACGGAGTAAAGACACGATGATCAAACCCCACGGTTCGGACGCCCTCGATCCGCGCTTCGTCTACGACACCGAGCGTCACCATGCGCTGACGAAGGAAGCCGAGTCGCTGCCCTCGCTGCTCGTGAATTCCGCCGCGGCGGCCAACGCAGTGATGCTGGGCGCGGGTTACTTCAACCCGCTGAAGGGCTACATGAACAAGGCCGACGCGCTCAGCGTGGCCGCGAAGCTGCACACGAGCGCTGGGCTGTTCTGGCCGGTGCCGGTGCTGAACCTCACCACCGATGCCGCCGCCGTCCGTGGCGCGACGCGCATCGCGCTGCGCGACCCGAACGTCGAGGGCAACCCGGTGCTCGCCATCCAGACGGTGGAGGCCATCGAGGAGTTCTCGGAGGCCGAGATCAGCCAGATGGCGGAGAAGATCTTCCGCACGCTGGACCCGAAGCACCCGGGCGTGGCTACGTTCACCAGCCTGGGCCGGGTGGCGATCAGCGGCCCGATCGAGGTGCTGAACTTCAGCTACTTCCAGCAGGACTTCCCGGACACCTTCCGCACCGCGGTCGAGATCCGCAACGAGATGGCCGAGCGCGGCTGGAACACCGTGGTGGCCTTCCAGACCCGCAACCCCATGCACCGCGCCCACGAGGAGCTGTGCAAGATGGCGCGCGACGCGGTCAAAGCCGACGGTGTGCTGATCCACATGCTGCTGGGCAAGCTGAAGGCGGGCGACATCCCCGCGCACGTGCGCGACGCGGCGATCCGCAAGATGGTGGAGCTGTACTTCCCCGCCAATACCGTGATGATCACCGGCTACGGTTTCGACATGCTCTACGCCGGTCCTCGCGAGGCGGTGCTGCACGCGGTGTTCCGCCAGAACTGCGGCTGCACGCATCTGATCGTGGGTCGTGACCACGCCGGTGTCGGCAGCTACTACGGCGCCTTCGACGCACAGACCGTGTTCGACGAGGAAGTGCCCGCGGGCGCGCTCGGGATCCAGATCTTCCGCGCCGACAACACGGCCTATTCGAAGAAGCTGAATCGCGTGGTGATGATGCGCGACGCGCCGGACCACAGCGACGAGGACTTCGTGCAGCTCTCCGGCACCAAGGTGCGCGAGATGCTGGCCGCGGGCAAGGATCTGCCGGTGGAGTTCGCGCGCCCCGAGGTGGCCCGCATCCTGATGGCCTACTACCAGAGCGAGG